>NZ_AUTO01000259.1:0-42700 GCF_000498055.1 Pseudoalteromonas sp. TB51 | reverse complement strand
GTCTTCAAAAATAAGCTCAGCGTGGCTGCCATTTAAGCTTTTAGCCACTATTTGCTGCATCACTTTTTTAGCGTCTTCTACCTGCTTTGGCGAAAGCGCCCGTAAATCACCCGCTACATGGACGGTTTGCGCAATTACGTTACTTTTACCAAACGCCGTGGCTGACGAGTTAGCACTGTCGTAATCGGCATCAGTACCGCCTACAATAAGCCCAGGATTAAAGGTTAAATTAGGTTGTGTGGCTAGTTGCTCTCTAAAGTCATTTAAAATACGCGACGCCTCGTAAATAGCGCCATAGCCCACACTGTCACTAAATATTTGCGATGAATGGGCCGCATTGGCCGTTACATTTAACGTCCAGCCGGTATAACCACGGCGCGCCGCCATCGCGGTTTTAATATTGTTATCGCCGTTCTCAAAACCTAGCGCTACGTCAGCCCAAATTGCGCCATCAACAATCGCCTTTTTAGATAAACTAAGTGGGCGGCCGCTGCTTTCTTCATCGCCGGTAAGCAGCACTTTGATGCTTACGTTTTCAAGTAAATTAAGCGCTTGCAGGCTTTTAAGTGCGGTAATTATAATAGTGTTACCACCTTTCATGTCGGCTACACCTGGGCCTCTGGCGGTGTGTTCATCAATTTGTTTATAGGTAGTAAAGTTATCGTGTTTAGCAAACACGGTATCAAGATGGCCGATCATCAGTATTTTTATTGCATCGGGATCATTACTCTCATGGGTTGCTAATACATGCCCTGCGCGGTTAAAAGCGCTGCCATCTAACCACTCAACCTTAAAACCAATCGCTTTTAGTTGCTCGCTTGCCAGCGCGCCTACCTTTTTTACGCCTTCAATATTTAGTGAGCCGCTATTAATGTTTACCGCTTGTTCTATTTCTTTAAGCGCTTGCGGCATGTTTTGCTCAACTTGTTTTACTATTTCACGCTCGTTTTTATTAAGCGCCGCATAGCTTGTAAGCGACACGGTACTCGCAAGGGTAAATATAAGTGCTTGGCTAAATTTTAAAAGTGACATAACAGCCTAATAATTGAAAAGTAGTTCAGCTAATATGAAGTAAAAATACAAAGGGTTCAATAGGCGTGCTTTATATCTTGTATAACAACAACGAGTTACAAGGTTAAGGGTTAAAGGGTGTATGTGTTATTGGTTTAAACTCAGGTATTTAAAGTATGATTTGTTAATTAATAATCAACTAGTACAACTACACAGCTATATGTCTGATATTACTGATCTCCAACATTTTGGGGTTTTGCTACATTTAGGAAAGGTAAGGCGAAGCTAACTATTTGTTTACAGGTGTTTATTTTATAGCTAGGATAAAATCACTGTAATATAGGAACATTTGTCGGTTTGTAAAACGACAGATGTCGTAGACTAAGTTGTTAGCCGCAACCTACACACGGAGGTTTTATGTCTATTCAAGAAGTTGAAGTTACTTTAGAGGAGTTACAATCATTAGATCAAGAGCAAATAGTCGGTTCATGTAAAAGCCTCGTGTATTATGAATTAGAATCGGCTTTTGGTGGCATAAAAGACTCTAATGCCGCACAGTTACTATCTGCCATTTGCTCGATGCACCTAAAACCTGAAAATTCGAAAGCTCCATTTTCACCTAAATTTATAATGCAAGACCGTAGAGGTCTTATTGCAAATGATTTTTCTAAAGAGTCTTTGAACTCTCTTTCTCAATTTTGTTCGTTTGTAACAATACCTGAATTGAAGGCAAGATTAGCTGATATTTCTTGGGTTACAAAAGCAGGAAGCGTTGAACATGCATATATGGCAATTGAATCATATATTGAATCAGCAAAGAATTTGTTAGCTGTAGCTGATTCATGGATATATCCTGCGGAAAGAATTGAACGAGCCTTAAGGCTAAGCTGCATGTTTCGAAGGGGTTCGCAACGACCTGATTTATTTGAAAAATTATCAGACTTTATTTTATCTGAAGTAAACAATAAAAAAATAGATGATTCGCCTTTTTATGCATTGCGTTTATTAAAATTATCACATGAATGTGGTGTTGGGGATGATGACTGGATTCTTAATACTGCAGAAGAAATTGCTCAAACTCGTTTTGAAATAGGCGACACAAGAACAGCGATAAGTGGGTGGGAATGTGCATTGCATTCTGCAATTTCAACACGAGATAAAATTAAACAGCAAGAAATTTGGAGAGAAATAGCCTCTTGCCACGTTAAAGATTCTGAAATACAAGATGGTGGTTTGATAGCCGCTAACTGTATACTTAGGGCAATTGATGCTTTGTCTAAAGTTCCTAATACTAGACAAGAAAGACTTGAGCTATATGAGACTATGAGAGATCATCAAATCGAATCCCTGCATCAACTTCATGAGTTTTCATCTCCGCCCCAAGACATTAGCGAAATTGTTCATCAATCAAAACTTGAAGTTCAAGGTAAAGATTTTTTCGATATGCTTTTTAGGCTCGGTGTTCTGGTTTCAAGACCAACAGACATTAATAGGCTCAAAGAGCAAGCTATCGAACAAATGCAAAATAGTATTGCATGGATGTTTAGCGGAACTCATATAGATCATGAAGGTATTACCGTTGCTAAAGTTCCATCAGGAATGGGCCTTGATGATAAACAAGATGGACCTGCTACTTGGTCCACTATGATGAAAAACATCGCAATAGACCATCAACTTGCAGTACAAGGGCAAATACGACCCGCTCTAGATGAGCTAATGATACAGCATTATGTTTCAAAGTATGCCTTAGAAAGAATTTTAAAAAATAATCCGTTTATACCTTATGGTCATGAATATTTTTACATAAAGGGTATTTCGTTTGGTCTTGAAGGTGATTTCCTTAGTGCATGTCACATACTTATTCCACAGATTGAGAATTCACTTAGATATGTAGCGCGCACTCAAGGGGAGGAACCAACAACATTACACGGTGACGGTTCTCAAGAAAGAAGTGGTCTTAAATTTCTATTAGAACATCCTGTTGTTATTGAAACTTTAGGGCAAGATATTATTGGTAATCTACAGGCAATATTAATAGATAAGATATATGGGGATTTGAGAAATCAAATGTCACACGGGTACATGCCAGCAGGTCACTTTTATGGTGTTGCCCCTGTCTTTCTTTGGTGGTTAGTTTTACATATTGTGATGTTACCTCTAGGTAGTCATTGGAAACTACATTATCGACCTGAAAATAAAGCTAACAAGGAAATTAAATTAAACAGTGGTTTATAATTTTTACATTATGACTCATTGTTTTAGTACGCTTAATTCGGCGTTGGGTGTTCTTCCGATAGAGGGTAAGTTGTGGACGATAATATAGATGATAACCCTGAATGGGTAACTCACGGCAAAACAATCAAGCAACTCATCAAAGAGCTGCAAACGTTCGAGAATCAAGACTTAGAGGTTCAGATTTCAGTTGATGGTGGTGAGTCCTTCAAATGCATAAGTTTAGTTGGCAAGCACAATAATGGCGGGGTTCAATATTGTGTTCTTGAAAATTTTGAGTAAATGTTTAGGCGTTATAAATACATGAGAATCTAATGAAGCAATACTCTGTAGTAAAAGTTATATCTCTTAATAAAAAGTTTATCTATTCAGAAAAAAGCTTTGGCTCAAGAGCTCCTCAAGTCGGTGATGTTGGAACAATAGTTGAAGTTTATGATGGAGCCTTTGATATTGAATGTTGCGATGAAAATGGTGTTACTATTTGGCTTGAAATATTCGAACCTAGTGATGGTGATTTAGAGTTACTGTACATATAGTAAGCTTTTATTAGTGACGAATACTTTCCCTGCATTCTATCCAGCCAGTATTTATCAAAAACACCCGTCAGGTTTAACGCCATTGGCATTAAACCTGAAAGCTCAAATTCAACCAATCATCGTTAATTAGTCGGCATTAAATATATCTCGCGCACGTTGTTGCGCTGGTTTGCTTCAATGGCAAATAGTACGGCGTCGGCCACATCTTGTGGGTCGAGTTTGTCGGGTTTTGCTTCATCAAAAAATGGAGTGTTTACCATGCCAGGGGCTATGGTGGTACAGCGGCCGTTCCACTCGCTCATTTCCTCAACTAAGTTTTGCCCAAACCCGTAAGCAAACAAACCATTTAGTTGCGCCATAAATAGAGCCTTTAATAGGCTTACGGCCAGCGGCTGGGCTGGTTAATATAAAGTGGCCTTTGTTTTAGCCCACATGTCTGTGCGCTTTATTTAGAAATTTGCTACCACAACAAAGTAATGCACAGTATCCTGTACATGTAATAATTTCCAGCTAGACTTGTCTTATATAATGTACAAGTGAGGTGCAAAATGAGAATAGTGTCTTTTACCGAAGCCCGAAATAGTCTAAAAGCCGTTTTGGATAATGTAATTAATGATGCAGATACGACAGTAATCACTCGCCGTGACGCTGAAGATGCAGTTGTAATGTCATTAGATTACTACAACAGCCTTATGGAAACTGTTCATTTACTTCGCTCTCCAGCGAACGCTGAACATTTAAACAGTTCAATTGCGCAGTTTAAAGTGGGCAAAACGACCCCACGAGAACTTATTGATGAGTAGTAGGTTATTATCATGGACTGATGAAGCTTGGAATAGTTACGTCTACTGGCAGACTCAAGATAAGAAAACCTTGAAACGTATAAATAAGCTAATTGTCGATGTTAAGCGCTCTCCTTTTGATGGGATTGGAAAACCGGAACCCCTCAAAGAAAATCTTTCAGGCTTTTGGTCTCGCAGAATAGATGATACAAATCGTTTGGTATATGCCTTGGATAATACAGCAATTACAGTTATCTCGTGTCGTTACAATTACTAAATAAACAAGATAAATAAACAAGACATCCATCTTAAATTTTCATTCTATCCAGCAGTATTTAGAATTAACAACCATCAGGTTTAACGCCATTGGCATTAAACCTGACAGCTCAAATTTAACCAAACAACGTTAATTAGTCGGCATTAAATAAATCTCGCGCACGTTGTTGCGCTGGTTTGCTTCAATGGCAAACAGTACGGCGTCGGCTACATCTTGCGGGTCGAGTTTGTCGGGTTTAGCTTCATCAAAAAATGGAGTGTTTACCATGCCAGGGGCTATGGTGGTACAGCGGCCATTCCACTCGCTCATTTCCTCAGCTAAGTTTTGCCCAAACCCGTAAGCAAACCATTTTGTTGCACCGTAAATAGAGCCTTTTATTGGCTTACGGCCAGCAGCTGAGCTGGTTAATATAAAGTGGCCTTTGTTTTGGCGTAAATGAGGCAGGGTTGCTTTTGCCGTCCACAGCAGGGCTTTAATGTTTATGTCTATCATGGTTGACCATTCATCGGGGTCGCCTTTTTCAGTGCCTGCGGTTGAAACGCCCATACCTGCGTTGGCAAATGCGGCATCTAGTCGGCCAAATTTTTTAAGCCCTTTTGTTACTACGTTTTCAAGTTCGGTAAAGTCGGTGGCATCTGCGGGTACACTCAGTGCGTTATCTTCACCTAATGACTCAACTAGTTCAGCTAATTTATCTTCACTTCTGGCGGTAAGAATGACTTTATGGCCGTTATTAACCAATGTTTTTGCACTCGCTTCACCTATGCCACTAGAGGCACCTGTAATTAGAACTACTTTTTCTTTCGCCATGATTATTTCTCCTATGTTTACATATTCAAAATGATAAGAACGGTTTAACTAATACGTGCTATTAACTGTACCAGTTCTGGGTTAACGGGGCTTGAATGCAGGTCACTTTACGAATGAATTATTTGGATGATGTTAGGTGAGTGGCTTTAATGGGTTTTTGCAAAGGTGGAGTGTTCGTTTTTGTTATACTTTTTATAAAAAAAAGCGCACCTTAAAGTGCGCTATACGTTTATTGTGTTATGTCAAAGCTAACTGAAAGGTCCTCAGTTTGCGGTACACTAATTTGCTTAAGTTGATAAACAGTGAAATCAGTATCTTCTAGCTCTGCATCGTCTATATGTGCGGTGCACGTATAGCCAAGTTGGTAGTCTCCCGGTGTAATGAAAGCAAGCTCAAACTCATATTGGTTATCGTCTTGATCAAATACAACATTTGCGGTCGCAAGTGGGGCATCTTCTGGGGTTTGCTCATCTATTTCGTATATATCTTTAGGTGTTTGAGCATCTGATGAATATAAATATACGGCGTGTCCAAACGTTGAATCTGCAGCAGCAGTGGCGATATTATCTGTTTCACAGTTATTAATAAGCGCTTGGCTTACTGTGCCTTCAATTTCTTGTGACTCAGAAAGATTTTGTAATCGTACGCCTCTAGGTTTTAAAAAGATCTCCTCATTACTTTGGGGATCGACCAGCGATTTTTTTAGGTCAAATTCTAAAACAAAGTCGTTATCAGTTTGGTTAAGTGTAAAGCCATCGAGTTGTATTTCGCCTACACCATCATTCCCTTTTCTTTTTACCACGAGCGGAGCAATGCTGTCGTCTTCGTATACTACGTGAGATGTAAAACTAAGGTTATTAGTATCGCCATTTATAACCTGAGCGCGGATCCACGAGTATTCGCCTGCTGGCACTTCTTGATCGTCAAGCAGCTCAAAAACATCGTCACCGGTGTAATCGAGCAAATTAACCATTTGTGGTTGAGATGCGTCAGCTTCACTTCGGGTTTCAAAACTAAATTCTTCATCGCCTTGTGTTTTAATAGTGATTGAATCAAACACGACGTTAACCGCTTTTAAACCACTAACCGGCGCATCTGACACACCAAGGCTAAAGGTTGACTTGTCGCTAGATTGTGGCGGTGTTGTGTCATTGTCATCACTTGAAGAGCCACACCCGGCTAATGCAAAAAGAACGGCGCTGCTGACTAATGTTGATTTAAAATTCATGATTTACTCCTTTAGTTTATAGAGCAGATTGTAGAAGGGCTAAGCTGAATTTAGATTGAACTGGTTTTTAGAATAGTTACTTGAAGTTAATCTTTATTTTACTTTGCGCATTTTTGAACAAAAGTATGTACGCCATAGGTTAACTAATTTGTGAGCACTAAGGTTTTAAGTGTGAAAATTTAAGCGAAAAAAAGAAAAACTTTGCCCAATTAATTTGCTGATATAGGCACACCTTCCACTTATTTTAATGCTATCGCTTTAAAATTTTTACTATATACTCCCGCCACTTCTTTTGAAGTGTATAGATTTAATTCTTGCTGATAATCAGCCCATAGTTGGAATATGTATGAAAGATAAACTTATTGTGTTTTGGCAAAGCCATTCAGAAACAATCATCACTTTAGGTTACAAAGTGGTATTAGCCTTGGCTATTTTAGTTGCGAGTGCACTTATTGCCCGCTCGGTTAAAAAAGCGATTAAAAATTCTAAGTCGCCATTAAAAAAAGTAGACGAAACGCTACTGCCGCTTTTATCGAGCATTGCGGGGTATTTAGTTTACATAATTGCTGGGCTGTTTATATTAGATATTTTTGGCGTTAATACGGCAAGCTTAATAGCGCTAATGGGCGCGGCGGGTTTAGCGATTGGTTTGGCGCTTAAAAACACTTTAAGTAATATTGCAGCCGGCATTATGTTATTAATACTTAGGCCATTTAAAATAGGCGACTTTGTAGATGCGAGCGGCACGCTTGGCACAGTGAACGAAATAAACTTATTTACGACCATTTTTAAAACCACCGACGGCCTTTATATCGCATCGCCTAACGGTAAAGTGTGGGGCGGCAACATTAAAAACTTTACCCGCAACGGTAAAAGGCGCATGGATATAGTGGTGGGTATTTCGTACGCCGACTCTATTGATGTTGGCTTAAATGTACTTAAAGAAGTTGCCGAATCAGAAAGCCGATTACTCGCAGAGCCAGCGCCTAAAGTAATGGTTACCTCAATAGGCGAAAGCGCAGTAAATATTCAATTACGTGCATGGGCTGTAAATGGCGATTACTGGCAAACCGTGTGGGATTTAAATAAACGCGTTAAAGAGGCCATAGAAGGCGCGGGGCTGAGTATTCCGTTTCCGCAGCGAACGCTGCATATATCTGAGTCGATGGCATCGGCAATAACGGTTAATAACGGTAAATAAAACCTTTAAACACTATTAGCATAAGCACAAATAAAAATAGCGAGCCTTGGCTCGCTATTTTTGTATCAGCTTTTTGCTGACGAGTATTAACCTTCTAATTGAAAGTCGTATACCGAGCCTAAATTAAGCAGTTGGGTTAGTTCATCCAGCGCTTGGTAGCTTTCGGTGAGTAGGGCTGAGTCGGCAAAGTCGCTTGCGCCTAACTTATCGCGGTAGTTACGTTTTGCCCAGTCACAAAGCTGTGTGTATTTAGTATCGGTTAAAATAACCTCTGGGTTTACTGCGCTTAGCTCTTGTTGGTTAAGGGCTACACGTAAACGTAAGCAGGCAGGGCCGCCGCCATTTTGCATACTTTGGCGCAGGTCAAAAAACTGCACTTGGTTTACTGGGTTATCCGCTAAAATCATTTCTTCAATGTAGGCGTTTACTGCGCTATTACGTTGGCACTCTTGTGGCGCTACTAATAGCATTGAGCCATCATCTAGGCTTACTAATTGGCTATTAAACAAGTAACTGCTTACTGCATCGCTAATGCTTACTTTATCGGTAGGTACTTCAATTATGTATAGCTGTTTGCTGCCGGTGTAGGCATCGCGAATTTCTTGCAGGGCATCGTGTTGGTTTAAAAATGCTTGCTGGTGGCAAAGCAATACGTTTGCGTTACCTACTGCAATTACATCGTTATGAAACACGCCTTGGTCTATAACATCTGGATTTTGCTGCAGTAAAATTTGGCTCGATTCTTTTAAATTATGTAATCGGCAAATGGCTTCTGAGGCTTCTAGTGTTTGCCTTGCAGGAAACTTAGCCGGTTTTGGTAATTGGCTGTTAAAGGCACTTGCACCAAATACAAACATTTCTAGGCCTTGCTCGCCGTGGCTGTCGCAAAGGCGGGTGTGGTTAGCCGCGCCTTCGTCGCCAAAAAAGCCCTGATCGGGTAAATGCGTGTGATGTGCAAAGTAGCTATCGTTATTAAACATGGCTTTTAGTAAGCGGGTAGTTGTAGCAGGCTCTAGCGAGCGATGAAACTTATTGTTTAAATTAGCTGAGGTAAAATGCACTTTGCCATCGAGGGTGTCTGGCGATGGAGAAACAGTAGCGGCATTGGCGGTCCACATTGCAGAGGCCGAATAACACGCGCGCAATAAAATAGGGTCTGCTTTAAATGCTTTATGAATAACTTGCGAGTCGTTGCCGGTAAAACCTAGGCGACGTAGTACGTTTAAATCGGGGCGTGCGTGGGGCGCAAATACACCTTGTGTTAGGCCTTTGTCGTGCATGGCTTTCATTTTTTCAAGGCCCTGTAACACAGCTTCTTGAGGGTTTGAAAAACTTGCCGCATTATTTAACGAGGCAACGTTACCATACGATAAACCCGCATAGTTGTGAGTAGGGCCAACTAAGCCATCAAAATTTACTTCTAAGGCGTGCATACACGTTCCAATCATATTGTTTTTAGTTACTTAACAATACAACGCAATGGCCGCGCTTGCAAAGCCTATAAATACGAAATTTATCGGCTGTNCCTGCCATACGCTAATGTCTAAACGCCATAGTAGGTAAAGGGTGTGGTATAGGTTAGCCATGGTATTTTCCTTGAAAGTTTCACTGAACACATCTGTACTTTGAAAGAATTATGCCAACTGTTAATTGAATATTTTATGAATACAAATCAGATATTTATTAAAACACTAAAAATAACTTTTGAGCGCTTAGCACCACTTTGGGGCTAAAAGGCTTAAAAGTTGCACCAAAAAGCCACGCAGCGGGTGCGTGGCGTATGGTTTATACGCTGTATTTAGCGCCCTACTTTACCCTTTACTAGTGGGTCGAACGACAGCACACTAAATTTTCCTTGGCTGGCATTTTTACCGTTATTTAATACTGGCGAGCGATGTAGCTCATCTACGGTAAAATATATTTTATGATCGGCGCCATAACTAAAGCCATCAGGCCAGCTTAAGCGCTCGTCTTTATATAATACGTGGTATTTACCGCTTGGTTTTACTACACCAATTGCGCCGTTGGTTATGTCGGTAACATACACATTACCGCCGCCATCAACAATAATGCCATCTGAAATTGGTTTAGTGCCGTAACGCGTTACTTTACTTTCAAGGGCGCTTGCGCTCAGGCTTTTATTGTTAATATCGCTTGTGGCAATACGGTAAACCGATGTGCCAGACATAGAGCCAAAGTAAAGCCACTGTTCGCTTGGGTCGAGTGTGATTGGGTTTACGCCTAAACGTGCTGGTTGGCCGCCTAGTTTCATGGTGCGCCCTTCAATGACCATGTCGATGTTTTCGGCTGTGGTGTATGGGCTATTTTGTAAGACTCTGCGCGCCTCACCTGTTTTTAAATTTACGGTAATAATAGCGGCTTGGCTGCCTTGTGCGGTGTCGGCAATGTATACAACGCCGTGTTTATTATCGATAACTAAATCGTTTAAAAACGAGGTGTCGGTAATGGTGGGTTTAGCTAAATAAATTATTTTATGCAGCTGCTCTTTGTTGGTATCCCAACCGACTAAACGCCCAGCATGATCAGGGCCTGATGTATCAAGCATCCATAATACGCCATCGGCTGATACATTTATGCCAAGTACGTCGTAAAACCCTTTTCCGTTTTTGTACGCGTATGCCCATTCTTCATTAGGGTAGGGTTTGGTGGTGCCATCGCTTAATAGCTCCATAATTTTTTGTTTTTGGCCGTAAAAACCATGTACCGATAAAAACTTACGACCCGATGGCGTAATAGCAATATTACCCGGTGGGTGTTGTGCATCAAATGTAGCAACTGTTTTTAAATCGGTGTGCGTAGGTTGGGTATTAGCAAATGCAATGCTGGTTAAAAATGCGGTGCTGCAGGCTGCTGCTAAAAGTATTTTTTTAATCTGGTTCATGCTTAAAAGCCTTCTAAAACAAGTTTACCGCGTGAGGTGTGCGATTCTAAAATTTGATGTGCTTTATATAAATTAGCGGCGTTAATTGGGCCTAAATTTTGCCCAAGCGTGGTTTTAAGTATACCTGAGTCTATCAGCTCGCTAATTTCATTAAGTAAGGTGTGCTGCGCTGTTATATCGGCGGTAGTAAATAGCGAGCGGGTAAACATAAACTCCCAATGCACTGAAATACATTTACGCTTAAACTTTAAAATATCGAACGATGTAGGGTCATCTATTAGCGCAAATTTACCTTGCGGTTTAATACACTCAACTATTTGGTCTTGGTATTGCTCGGTATGAGTTAAGCCAATAACGTAATCAAACTCAGCTAAACCAAGCTCTAGGCGCTGCTCGTTTAAGTTTTTAGTATGATTGAGTACATGATCCGCTCCTAACTCTTTAAGCCAAGTTACGCTTTGCTCGCGCGATGCAGTACCTACCACCTTTAGCCCAGTAAGTTGCTTGGCAAGCTGTACTAAAATAGAACCAACGCCACCTGCGGCGCCAATAACTAAAATAGATTGCTGAGTATTTTGCTTATTTTTAGGCACTTGCAGGCGATCAAATAGCATTTCGTAGGCGGTAATACTGGTTAGCGGCAGCGCTGCGGCTTGTGCGTCGGTTAATGTTTTAGGCGCACGCCCTACAATACGTTCATCAACCAATTGAAATTGCGCATTACTGCCTTGGCGCGATAAATCGCCAGCGTAAAATACACGATCTCCCACATTAAATAACGATACCGACTCGCCAACGGCTTTTACAACGCCTACGCCGTCCCAGCCTAATACTTTGTAGCCTTGCTCTGGCGCTACATTTGCACGTATTTTTGTATCTACAGGGTTTACCGAAATAGCCTTTACTTCAATAAGTAGGTCGTGCCCGCTGGCTGTTGGGGTATCAAGCTCAATTGCTTGTATAGAGCTTGCTGTAAGCGTTTTAGTGTTTTTGGTGTAGCCAAATGCTTTCATGTGCGTTCCTGATGATTTTAACCAAGTGTTTTTAACTTATAAGCACTATAGCTCAGTTGAAAAATAGAAAAAGACATGAAAAACTAAAGCACTTTCAAATTTTAATTGAAAATATGCGATCATTTAACGATATTCAAACTTTTATAGATGTAGCTAGTTGCGCCAGTATTTCTGAAGCTGCACGGCAAAACGAGCAAACTCCAGCGGCGGTAAGTGCTGCTATTAAACGCCTAGAAAAAGACTTAGGAAACGTGCTGTTTATTCGCTCTACCCGCAGCTTACGCTTAAGTGTGGCAGGGGAGCAGTTTTTAAGTTACGCCAAAGACTCCCTTTCACTTATTCAACAAGGGGTAGCTGCAGTACAAACCGCAGTGGGCGAAGTAACGGGAACGCTACAGGTATCGGCCCCGTGCGACTTAGGGCGCAATAAACTAAGTGAATGGCTTAATGAGTTTTTAGCACACTACCCGCATGTAAAACTTAAATTGCACTTAAGTGACGAAGTAAGCGACATTTACAGCCAATCAATTGATATTGCACTGCGCTTTGGCGTACCAAAAGATTCGCAGTTAATTGCAGCGCCACTTTTTTTAAATAATGCGCGTATTTTAGTGGCCTCTCCTGAATATGTAGCAAACAATGGATTGCTTACACACCCCCTTAACTTAACGCAGCACACCACCATTACCTTTATGCGCTTTGGCGAAGTGTTTAAAGAGTGGCGATTTTATAAAAATGGCGCAGTGCAAAAAGTGCAGCTAAATTGCCAACACATAGTTAACGATGGCGAAATGGTTAGGCGCTGGGCGCTAGAGGGCAAAGGCATTGCGTATAAGTCGTACTTAGATGTAATTGATGATTTAGCAAGCGGGCAGCTCGTTCATTTATGCCCTGAGTGGCAAAGCGATCCGTTACCGCTTTATATGATGTACGCCGATCGGCGCCAAATGACCCCGGTGATCAGCGCATTTAGGGCGTTTATTCAACAAAAAATAACCGCGTTAGTTGGCTAACTCATCATCGTTTTTAGTTGTTAAATCGCTTATTACTAAATCAAGCAGCTGCATTAGCTGTTTGGCTTGTGTGGGATCTACACTTTCAAACTTACATAATATGCTTTTTGGAATATCAGCGGCTTCTTTTTTAAGGGCTTGCCCACTTTGGGTAAGCTGAATTAGGCGCTTACGCTTATCGTGCTCATCTTTAATAACAGCCAGTAGAGACTTTTCGGTCATTTTTTTGAGTATTTGGGTCATAGCGCCACCATCAATAGCGGTTTTATCTATTAGCTGCGCTATGGTTATTTTGTCTTGCTCCCACAGCGCCATCATCACTACATACTGCGGATACGTTAAATTAAGTGCAGCTAAAGGCTCACGGTAAGCGCGGGCAATACTATTTGATGCCATATATAACCTATGACAAAGCTGATTTTTTAATTTTAATTGCTCAAATGACATACCTAACTCCTAGTGCGTTAATACCTTCAACTCAAAAAACATTTTAATTTGCATGCAAAGTATTTGCAATCTCTAATTACTTGACCTATTGTTTTGCATGCAAATTAAATTAATTGATAAACTTTGGAGTTCACTATGAATGTATTACAAAACGTTGCCTACACAGCAAAAGCAACTGCAACCGGTGGCCGTGAAGGTGTAGCTAAATCAGACGATGGCCGTTTAAATGTAAACTTATCAACCCCAAAAGGGCTAGGTGGTGACGACGGACAAGGCACAAACCCAGAGCAGTTATTTGCAGCTGGTTATGCAGCGTGTTTTATTGGTGCACTAAAATTTGTAGCCGGTAGCGAAAAAATTGCGCTACCAAGTGATACACACATTAACTCTGAAGTATCTATTGGCGCGATTGAAGGCGGTTTTGGCATTGCAGTTAAATTAGCTGTATCACTCGGTGATATGGATAAAGCGGCGGCGCAAGAGCTGGTAAATAAAGCACACCAAGTATGCCCATACTCAAACGCAACACGCGGTAATATTGAAGTTGAGCTTTCGGTTATTTAATTAACTGATCACTTAGCATTGTAATAGCCTAGTGGTTTGCCACTGGGCTTTTTTGTATGCAAAGTTTATTAAATAACGTTATAAATATATAAAAACAGCATGATTAAATTAACCCATATACCAGCAACTGACACAGCTGTATTTGTCTTGCAGTGATTAAGTAAGCAGCTCTTTAATGCTGAAAAATGTTGGGAGGATGAAAAGGGTTAAGGCGTTCTGCAAGAACGCCTAGAGAGGGCTGGCTTTATCGTCTGTATCGCCTGTATTGGGTGTGCTTACAACCCTAACTCCGATAACCCTGGGTGATCGTCGGGGCGGCGTCCTTGAGGCCAGTGGAATTTTCGTTCTGATTCTTTGATGGGTAAGTCGTTGATGCAAGCAAAGCGGTTTTGCATTAAGCCATTTTCATCGAATTCCCAGTTTTCGTTGCCGTAGGAGCGAAACCAGTTGCCGCTGTCGTCGTGCCACTCATACGCGTAACGCACGGCTATACGATTTTCAGTGAAAGCCCATAACTCTTTTATCAGCCTATATTCCAATTCTTTTTCCCATTTTCCCGTTAAAAATGTAGCGGCTTCTTCGCGGNTTTGGTATCCACTGTATAAGCAAGTGATACCTTTTCAGCGTTACGGCTGTTCCAGCCATCTTCTGCTAGGCGCACTTTTTCGATGGCGCTTTCGCGGGTAAAAGGGGGCAGTGGTGGGCGTGTACTCATGTTTAAATCCTCTTTGGGTAAATTAACGTTGAATAACTTGTATAGGTTTCAACAATAAGTGACTTTGAATATTAGCCTGATTAATTGAGCTACAAATCTAATATAACAGTGTCGCAATCTTTCGCTGGCACAGCGCAGCATAACAATACGTCTGATGGGTCAATATGCGCACTTGGCTTGGTGCGATACGTTACAGCACCACTTTTTAGTTTAACCGCACATGAGCCACATTGGCCGTTGCGGCAACTGTATGGTGGCGTAAGCCCTTTGCTTTCGGCTACGTCGAGCAGGGGCTTGTCACCCTTGTACCAGCTTTGTTCAATACCTGAGTGGGCAAACTTTATCACAGCAGATTTAGCCTCTAGCTCAGCGTGGTTGCTGGTATCTGTTGATTGGCGTGCTAAAGACGACGGCCCAAACGCTTCGGCATGAATATCTTGATCTTTTACCCCAATGCCAATCAGTAAGTCATACATACTTTGCATAAAACCTTGGGGGCCACACAGATAAAAGTCTTTGTCGAACAGCGACGGGAAATCGACGCTATGCTCTGTGGCCATTGCATTAAGTACGTCCATTACCAAGTTTTGGCTAATTCGCCCTTGGGAAGTGTAATCGTTCGACACAATAGCGTTTTGCGTTTGATTGCTGTGCGCCTGACTTAATACAGAATAATACTGAATACGCCCAGCGCTTCGCTTAGCAATATTGCTCAGTTCTGCATAAAAAGCACGTTGCTCACTATTTTTGGCCGCTTGAATAACTGCCATTGGGCGGATATAGCGAGTGCGTATACCTTCACTAACTGCATCATTTGCCATGGCCACCATTGGTGTAATGCCCACACCTGCACCTATTAAAATGGCTGGGCGCTGTTGTGTGTTATCGATAAAAAAATGGCCGCTTGGTGCTTTAATCTGTATTTCACTGCCAATCGATATTCGAGAATGCAAGGTACTTGATACCAGACCATACTCTTCACGTTTTACTGAAATACGATAACCACTTTGCGATGGGGCACTGGATACAGTGTAATTGCGCACAAGCCAGTTTTCAGTATTTTGCTGCTTAATACGCAGGGTTAAGTGTTGCCCTGGGCAAAATGGCAGTACGGGAGAATCATCTTTTGGCTGTAAATAAAATGAGCGGATTGTACTGCTCTCGTCTTCGATTTTACTGACGGTAAATGCGCGCCACTGGTTGCGCTGTGCTTGTGCTTTAACGATTGCTTCTGCCTGTGACCAAGTACCCGTTGCTTGAGAATTGGGAGAATAGCTGTCGAATTGAGCGCGAAATGGCAGTGCCGCTTTTAATGTCACCCCTTGGGTTAGGGTAAATTGCCAGCCGCGCTGTGCACCTCGAAACTCTTTAATTATCGGTGAGTCACTCTCCAGCAAGGTAACCGTGCCGGTTAACATAAAAACATCGCCGCTGGTAAAATCAACAAACAGTAAACCCGCTTTGGGGTTGACTAAGAAGTTGCCCAGCGTATTGAAGAAGTTATTCCCTGCATAATCAGGAATGGTGAGGGTGTTTTTGTTAACCTTTATAAAACCTGGCATGCCGCCACGGTGTGACACATCAACCCCCATAGCATTGTGGGCAGATAGCTGACGGTTTACTTCGTTTGCAGGTTCGTTATCCGCAGAACTGGCAACAAAAAACGTATCCGCTTGGCGGATAAAGGCTTTTAGGCTATCACTTAGTTCAAAAAACGTTTCAGCGCGCGGGGCCTTGTATGGCGCATCTGGCGAACGGATAAAGTGAAGGTCGCGAGTTTGAATATACTGCGGACAATTGCCAAAAGATTGCTCAACCTCTAAAGCAAACTGGTTGTTCGCAGCGCTGGTAACACAAGCGTTGACGCGGTTTCTACGCCGGGTCGACATTTCTAACCCCAGTAAACCCAATCGAGCACCTTGTGTGATTGCTGCGGCTAATGGATCACCTGATAAAATTGGGGTGTTTACTGTGAGCTGAGTCGGGGAAGGGGACTGCACGAAGCCGGGCTTTCCAGGCAAAATTGACGCCCAAAGTTGCCCCTTATCTGATGTACTACCCAACACCATAAATGGCAGTTGTTGGAAAAACTGCCTATGCTGATCTGGCATAAATTCGCGTATCGCGCGGCGGCCAATAGTACGCATTTTTTCGTAACTTCCGGCATTTCTTTGCATTTGCTGTTCACCTTCGTGAAAAGCACTTGAAGTAATGTGTGTGTTCATAATGACTCCATTAGCGCAGTGCGCCGGAAAAGCATTTGCCTAAAATATTAAACTGGTGATACAAAAAATGTCGGGCTCAAACCTATTCATTGAAAGGCAGAGCCGCTAAAACAAACACTTACTTTACCAGCCCCGCTTTTGTAGCCTGCATAGGAACGAAACCGCTTAACCCTTCTACGTTAGATAACCAGCGACGTATATTCGGATATGGGTCAAGAGATACATCACCCTCGGGAGCGTGGGCGACATAGCTGTATATCGCAAAATCAGCCAAGCTCACTTTATTTGCCACTAAGAAGTCAGTGCCATCGAGTTGCTGTTCCAATTTTGTTAAGGCTTTTGCTGCTGTTTCTTTAGCGAAAACAGGGTCAACCGGCGAGTTGAAAACATTAATTAACCTCGCTGCACCAGGACCATAGGATATCTCTCCTGCAGACATGGCAAGGAAACGATGCATCTCAGCTTCGTTGGCAAGATCTTGCGGAATATATGAAGGGGCATATTTGCGTGCCAAGTAAATCAAGATTGATATTGAATCGTGGATTACCACGTCGGAATCTTCAATTACTGGTACTACACCCAGTGGATTGAGAGCCAGAAAGGGGGCTTGTTTATGCTCCCCCGCGGGTAAGTCTACATAAATAACTTCATGGGCTATGCCTGCAACACTTGCAAATAACTCTACTCGGTGGGCATGGCCGGATAATGGAAAACCGTGAATTTTAATGGCGTTTGACATGATATTTACCTTATTTAATCGTTAACTGATGACTTTTGCTGTTAGCCACTGACCTGTTGTGGCATGGGTAAATATTAGGCGCTGCGTTTCTTATGAACAATATGTTGATTTATAGAATCACTATGTACAGAATGTTCATAAATTGGGCGAAGCATTACACGGAGCAATATAAGGAGCTCTTATGGATACACTTGACGGCATGCGCACGTTTATTGCGGTAGCTAAGCAAAAATCTTTCACTGGTGGTGCCAAGCAACTAGGCATAAGCACTAAACTAGCGAGTAAATACATTGCTCAGCTGGAGCAAAAACACGGTGCTTTGTTGTTCCAACGTACTACGCGCAGTGTTACGTTGACCGAAACTGGGCAGGCGTATTTTGTGCGATGCGTTCCTTTGTTGGAACAATTTGAAGAGCTAGAAGATGTCATTCAGCATCGGCAGTCTGATCTGTCTGGCACAGTTCGCTTAACCGCACCTACCGCATTTGGCAGTACTAAATTAGTTGATGCACTGGCCCCATTTTTAGCCAAGCATCCGAAAATTAATGTTGAGTTGAACCTGTCTGATCAGTATGTGGCTATTATCGATGAAGGTGTGGATGTTGCTGTGAGGTTTGGGCCGTTGAAGGATTCAACGCTGATCGCAAAAAAATTGATGGATATGCGTATTGTTTTTTTTGCCTCTCCTGAGTATTTAAAGCGCAATGGCAAACCAAGGCATCCCCGTGCGCTGGCGACACACAATTGTTTATTGCAAACTTCTCAAAACGACCCTGAAAACTGGAAGTTCAAGGAAGATGGCAATACGTTCACCGTTAATGTTAGCGGCGATTTTGCTTCTAACTCCCCCAGAGCAGTAACCCACATGGCTTCTCAAGGGCTGGGAATAGGCATGGGCCCACAATACGTGACAGAGCCTTACGTAAAAGACGGCTCATTGCAGTTACTGTTCGAACCCTATGAAGCAAGCATATTGGAATTAAACGCAGTGTATGCTTCAAATCGCCACTTACCGGCAAGAATACGAGCATTGCTTGATCATCTTGCGCTTTCTTTTGCAACTTAGTGGTAATTACCTCAATAGCTACTGTGCAGTCACAATGTATAACGTATCTGCTTATTGATTTAGACTTTGCTTGTAAAGTAGAGCAAAGCGTGGGGCATCTTTTTATCGCACAGAGCTGCGTAAATACCTTGTTAGCATAAGGCTTTAAATTGCAGTAGCGATAAAACAAGTATGCTCATACTAAAACGTTACAAAAGCCCAGGGGTTTGCCACTGGGCTTTTTTGTGCGCTGCAGTTTACTAGAGATCACATTAATTGAAGCGGGCTTTTAAATAAATATACGAAAAATCGTATATTCACTATTTCATATATTCTCATTTTGTTTTATTGTATGCACACTAACTAAACGAGGATGCTATGGAACAACTCAACCCACTTCAATTTTACAAATGCTTAGCCGACGATACGCGCTTAAAAGCCATGTTATTAATTAGCCATGAGCAAGAGCTATGTGTGTGTGAGCTTGTTGCTGCGCTTGAACTGAGCCAACCTAAAGTGTCGCGCCATTTAGCGCAGCTTAGGCAATGTGGCTTATTGAGCGACCGTAAGCAAAATCAATGGGTGTATTACAGCATTAATAAAGCCTTGCCGGAGTGGGCTCTTAGCGTAATAGCACAAACCAAAAACGAAAATTCTGCGTTTTATAACGATGATTTAAATCGACTCAATGCAATGGGTAATCGCCCTGAGCGTGCAGCAAGCTGCTGTTAATTAAGTAAATTGATATAACTTTACTAAAGGTATTTATTATGACAATTAAAGTAGGTATTAACGGCTTTGGCCGTATGGGACGTTTAACACTGCGCGCAGCACTAGAGTGGCCAGAAGTAGAATTTATTAAAGTAAACGATGTAGCGGGCGATGCTAAAACACATGCCCATTTATTAGAGTTTGACTCAGTGCACGGGCGTTTAGCGCACAGCGTCACAGCAAACGAGAATAGCTTTAGTGTAGGCAAACACACTATTGCAGTTACCAATAATAAAACCATTGGCGATACTGATTGGTCTGATTGCGATGTAGTGATAGAAGCCAGCGGTAAAATGAAAACCACTGAGCTGTTAAATCAATATTTAGCACAAGGTGTTAAGCGCGTTGTGGTTACCGCTCCGGTAAAAGAAGACGGCATTTTAAATGTGGTTATGGGCGTTAACGATAATTTATATAACCCAGATGAGCACAAAATTGTGACTGCGGCTTCGTGTACGACTAACTGTTTAGCGCCTATTGTAAAAGTACTGCAAGAAAAAGTAGGCATTAAGCACGGCTCAATGACCACTATTCACGATATTACCAATACCCAAACTATTATTGATGCGCCACATAAAGACTTACGCCGTGCTCGTTCGTGCGGGACAAGTTTAATACCTACTACAACCGGTAGTGCAACAGCCATTACGCATATATTCCCTGAGCTAAAAGGTAAGTTAAATGGCCATGCCGTGCGAGTACCGTTAACTAACGCATCTATTACTGACTGTGTATTTGAGCTTGAGCGTGGTGTAACTGCCGCTGAGGTGAATGAGTGGTTTGCTCAAGCGTCTAAAAACGAGCTTGCTGGCGTATTAGGTTATGAAGAAAAACCACTTGTATCGATTGATTACAAAACCGATCCACGCAGTAGCATTATTGATGCGCTTTCTACCATGGTTATTAATAATACCCAGCTTAAATTATACGCTTGGTACGATAACGAATGGGGCTACGCTAATCGTACTGCCGAGCTTATGCTTAAAGTTGCTAAAAGTGACTTGGTTTAACCATTAATTAAAGGTTTTAAGGGCGTTAACCATGTTTGAGCAACTCGCTAATTTACCTACAGCAATAAAACAGTATTTAATTATTACCGGTAATTACTGGGCATTTACCTTAACCGATGGCGCACTACGTATGCTGGTGGTGCTGCATTTTCATCAGTTAGGGTATGGTGCGCTGGCCATTGCCATGCTGTTTTTGTTTTACGAAATTTTTGGTGTGATCACCAATTTAGTGGGCGGTTGGCTAGGGGCTCATTTAGGCCTTAATAAAACCATGAACTTTGGCTTAGCGCTGCAAATAATGGCGCTTGCCATGTTATGTGCGCCAAGTGAATGGCTCACCGTAGCTTATGTTATGGCGGCGCAAGCGCTTAGCGGCATAGCAAAAGATTTAAATAAAATGAGCGCCAAAAGCGCCATTAAACACTTAGTGCCCGAGGGAGAAAGCGGCCAAGGCCAGCTCTATAAATGGGTGGCTATTTTAACGGGCTCTAAAAATGCGTTAAAAGGGGTCGGCTTCTTTTTAGGTGGTTTACTCCTTACGGTACTGGGTTTTGTAGGTGCTTTAAAAGCCCTAATTTTATTACTCACTATTGCGTGGATTATTAGCGTTGTATTTTTAAAAGGCGACATGGGCAAGGCTAAAAATAAGCCTAAGTTTAAAGAGCTTTTTTCTAAATCCCGTGCAATAAATTTATTAAGCGCAGCACGGTTATGTTTGTTTGCCGCGCGTGATGTGTGGTTTGTGGTGGCTTTACCTATTTATTTAGCCCAGCAATTTAACTGGAACTTTTGGTGGGTAAGTGGCTTTATGGCACTTTGGGTAATTGGCTACGGCGGTGTGCAATCACAAGCGCCGCGTATTACCGGCACCAGTAACTCAAACGTTGATACCGTTAAACATGCCTATTTATGGGTGTTGCTGCTAAGTGGTGTAACAGCACTATTAGCTCTTTTTATGCAGCTTGATGTGGCCGTGCATGCCACTCTGATTATAGGTTTGCTTATTTTTGGCGGTGTATTTGCCGTTAATTCATCTGTGCATAGTTACCTAATTGTCAGCTTTGCTAAAAGCGATGGTGTATCGCTTGATGTTGGCTTTTATTATATGGCCAATGCCATGGGGCGTTTACTGGGCACGGTGCTTTCGGGGTGGGTGTTTCAGGTTTATGGCTTTGTAGCGTGTTTGTGGGTGAGCGTTGCTTTACTGATAGGTGCCACGATAACCACTGCTATTTTGGCCAAGCGTTAGGCCTAATTGTTCAAAAAACTTAAATTATTTTATGTTATTGATGGCTTGATGCAGTTTGTATATTAAACTGTAGGGGTGTTTTAACAAAAGGTAATTTAAGTGCGAGAACTCACGTTAGCAAAAAAGTTATTATGGATAACTGTAGGGAGTACATTTTTAACAGTATTAGTACTTTCTGGGGTTTTATGGTGGCAAATGTCATCAAACAGCGAGGCGCTCGCTAAAGAATCTGAAGATTATATCGTGGCCGAAGTTGAGCAAAAGCTTAACGCAAACGCGGCTGCTTACGGCGAAAAAATTGCCGGGTTTATCAACGAAGCTTACCGAATTCCAAACTCATTAGCTGCATTACTTGGTGATGCGGCTAATACTCAAACATTAGACCGCGACACGGTAGTGAGCATTAACCGCTCTATACTTGAAAAAAATCGGTTTTTATCGTCAATTTATTCGCAGTTTGAAGCCAATGCCTTTGATGGGCAAGACGCGCAATTTAAACAAGGATATAAACACTCAGTTAATGGCGATGGCACGTTAGAAGTATATATAACGCGTGACCAAAACGGCATTATTGAGCAGCAAAAAGTAGCTAACGCTGCTGATAAATACCTGACCTCGTTAAACGAATTTGGTATTCGTGAAGCGCATTGGTATTTATGCGCAAAAGATACACTTAAGCCCTGTATTATGGAACCTTACCTTTACGAAATACCTTCTGGTGATTCGGTTATGCTTACCTCTTTAACCGTACCTATTACTAAATCGGGCCGCTTTATTGGTTTAGCAGGCGTTGATTTAACGCTCCCTACGTTTCAGGGCTTAACCGAAAAACTTTCGAGCGAACTTTATAACGGCCAAGCAAAAGTAACACTTTTAAGTGATATAGGTTTAATTGTAGGCAGCAGTCACTACAAATCTAAATTAGGCCGCCCATTTAAAGAGGCAGTTAGTAGTAACACTTACAGTGAGCTGGTTAAATTTAAAGGGCAACATGGCCTTTTTAAAACACCTAGCGAGTATTTAGTTAACTACCCAATTAATATTAAGCTGGCTAACACTCAGTGGAGCCTACTTATTGAAGTGCCAAGTAATTTAGCCTTAGAGGGGCCTAATGCCTTAGCTAAAAACATGAGTGACTCGGCCAATCAGCTCGGTGTTGTTATTTTAATAACCGGTGCTGTTATTGCTTTAATCGCTTTTATTATTATGAAAGTAGTAGTAGGCACTGTGGTTGCACCCCTTGAGCAAATTCAACAACGTGTAGATAACCTTGCCAGCTCAGAAGGTGACTTAACTCATACGCTCCATGTAGATACCCACGCAGAGCTGATTGCGCTTGCGGGTGGTTTTAATGCCTTTTTAGCTAAGCTACGTGGCTTAATTGCAGAGCTTAAAGATGTGTCATCGCAAACAAAACAGCAAGGCGAAATAGCACAACATATTGCTATTGATACAAAACATAATGTGCAATCGCAGTTTCAAGAAATTGAAAGTGTAGTGACCGCTATGAACGAAATGAGCGCCACCGCACTTGAAGTTGCCAGAGCCTCTGAGCAATCTGCTCAACAAGCGGATGAAATAAATGGTTTAGTGGTTAGCAGTGAGTCGAGCTTGTCATCGGCTATGAGCCAAGTGAAAACCATGTCTGAAGAAATAAAAGAAGCCAACCAAGCGGTTGAAAAAGTGGCTTCGCGTAGTAAAGATATTACGCAAATTTTAGATGTGATCAGAACCATTTCAGAGCAAACCAACTTACTTGCACTTAATGCCGCCATTGAGGCAGCACGCGCTGGCGAGCACGGCAGAGGCTTTGCGGTAGTTGCCGATGAAGTACGTGCACTGGCGTCTAAAACACGCTCATCTACCGATGATATTAGCCAACTTATAGATAGCTTATTGTTAGAAGTAGGTAATGCATCGACCGTAATTGAAAAAGGCGTAGTACGCGCACAAAGCGCAGTAGACGAAACCTCAGTGGCGTTTGACGCACTGCACAGTGTGGTAGTAAAAGTAGATGAAATTACTAATCAAATTACCCACATTGCCACCGCAGCCGAGGAGCAAAGCTTAGTAACCGAAGAGATAAACCGTAACCTTACGCTTATTTCTGATGCGGCATCGCAACTTGCTGATTTATCGACTCAGGCGGGCGATAGTAGCGAAGCGCTTAATGCACTGGTAGCGCAGCAAGATAGCGAGCTTAATAAACTTAAAACGTAAGTAAAGCTCAACCCTAGCAAATATAAAAAGCGGCTAATTCACACGAATTAGCCGCTTTTTTAGTTGAGACTTTTTAGAAGTTAGTAATGCGAAACGTTATAGCTTTTTGATCAAGGCAAACATTTGGTTGATCATCGGCTGCGCTAATTGCTCAACCCCTGGGCGGTTAAAATAGCCACGCAGCCCAGTAAATTGCACCTGAAAAAACTGCGCGTATTCAAGCGCGGTAAGGTTGCTGCTTAGCTCATTATTTTTAATGGCTTGAGCAAACAAGGTGGTTAAGTAGGCTTCAAACTTTGCTGATAGATCTAGGCTTAGCTCGTATAACGAGGCGTCTTTTTCTGCAAATTCGCTGTTTGCTTTTACCAACATACAAATAGCACTTGGGCTACAGTCTTTGGTTTTAATAATTACGTTTTCTACAAACGCACGCAAACCACCTAAAACAGAGTCAGAACTTGCTAAAAACCCATCAATTTGGCTTTTCATTTGTACTGTGTAGTCTTTTAAAGACTCGCTGTATAGGCCTTCTTTAGAGCCAAACGCCGCATATATACTGCCTGGGCGCATGTTAATGGCTTCTTGTAAATCGCGGGTTGAGGTGGCGTTAAACCCCTTTTCCCAAAACAATTGGCTTGCAACGCGAATTACATTATCGCGCTCAAATTTAACTTTGTTTGCCATTTTATTCTCAACTATTTTGAACGTATGCTCAATTTTAACTTGAACAGTCGCTCAAAATCAAATAGTATGTGTCTCGAAGTTACTTAACCTGACACCAGGTTACTCAAACACATTAATTTATTGGAGCAGAACATGGCAGAATTTACGTTATATACCCAAGACAACGCACCAGAAGAGTCAAAATCGCTTATGGCTGATTCAGTAGCAGCATTTGGCATGTTGCCTAACCTTCATGCCGTAATGGCCGAAGCGCCTACGCTACTTAAAGGTTACCAAGTACTGCACGAGTTATTTCAAAACACCTCGTTTAACGCAGAAGAGCTAACTGTGGTATGGCAAACAATTAATGTTGAGCACGAGTGTCATTACTGTGTACCAGCACACAGCGCAATTGCCGCTTCAATGAATGTAGACCAAGATATTGTTGATGCCCTAGTAAACAAAACACCACTTGCAGATGCAAAACTTGAAACACTACGTGAAACCACACTTGCAATGACACGCGATCGCGGCGTAATTAGCGATCAGCAAATTGAAAAGTTTTTTGCAGCAGGTTACGGTAAACAGCAACTACTAGAAATCGTTGTAGGCTTATCGCAAAAAGTAATGAGCAACTACACTAACCACCTTGCTGATACACCCGTTGACGAACCATTTAAAAAATTTGCTAAATAATCGCGGTGTTATAAATAACAAAGGCAGCTTAGGCTGCCTTTTTGTGTTTTAAGCGAATGGCCATTATTTAAATTTAACGGCTTTAGTGCTGCGTGTATAAGTACGCTGCTCGGGCTTAGTCCACTCACCCTTTTTTAAATAAGAAGTTGAAACTACAAACGTATCGTTTTTTAGTTCGCTGATCGAGCGCACTTTAGTAATACCTTCTTTACTGCCTGTTACCTCTTCATACGCTACAAATTGGGTAGGGCTGAGCACTTTCATGGTGCCTTTTGTGTAAAAACCTGCGGTAGTAAAATAGTAAAACACCAATGACTCTTTTTTACTGTCGTAAAAAATCATTGATTCCCCACCATATTCGCCTTCATTAATAGAGTGCTTGGTATGTATAGCTTTACCATTTAATGCGCGCTCCCAGAGGCCAACGTCTTGTACAGGTTTTGCGCCTTTAGGTACGTCAAAATCGGCCTGCCAAGTACCTAAATAAGGTTTAAATACAGCGAGTTCTTTATCAAGATCGCTTGGGGTATCAGTGGCGTAACTATTAAAGGCGTATAAGCATAATACTAAAAATAGGGCTTTAAAGTATGTCATAATTTGGCTCTTATTATTTTGGTTTAACTCTTTTTAGTATAGGCGATCATGAATTGATAAAGAAAACATTAATCATCTTCTCACTGCTTTTTTTGGTTGCAGTATGGCAAGCTCATTGGCTTTATAATATGAGCATTTATATACCAAGCTACATTACAGGTTTAAGCTTTTTTACTTTTATAATGTACGCATGGGATAAACGACAAGCTAAACAATCAGCGCATAAAAAAGTAAACCGCACACCCGAGCGCAGGCTTCAGTTACTGTCGTTACTAGGCGGTTGGCCCGGCGCACTCATTGCACAGCAATGGCTTAGACATAAATCGCAAAAACGTCGTTTTATAGTGGTGTTATGGCTGTGTATTATTTTAAATGTAGCGAGCATACTGTCGGTATTTTTTCTGGTAGGCTAAAAATATAAACACAAAAAGGACTTTTATGACTAGTTCAAGGTTAGCAGGTGTCACTTTAACGCTTATTTTATTTTTACTATTTCCGATACAAGGATGCGCAGATATGTTTGGCTTTTTTAACAAACAAGATGTAACACTATCACTGCAAATAAAAGGCCGGCTATTAAAAAATGGGGAGCCGCAGGCGGGTGTTAAAATTACCCGAGAACTCATTTATGGTGATACCTACACAGATGAAGTAATAAGCGATAGTAATGGAGATTTTTACTTTAAAAGTAAAACTATACGCAGCTCTAATCCTTCAAATATGTTTTTTAATAGCTCTTTGCTACAGAGTATTTATATTGGAAATAAAAAAGATGAAGATTCAATACTTTGGGATACTTCAATACAGTTCACGCAAGAGCAAGCGCTACTTTCTGATATGCTAAATCACTTTGAATGCGACCTCAGTGAAGAGGCTGAAACTTACGATATACCGATAAAAGATACTGGCCAGTATTATACAGTTTATACGCGGTGTATACGCTAGGGATTAAGTTAGCTTTATAAAGCCACTAATGTTTATCTATCAGTGGCTTTATAGCAATTGTTAACGTTTTAACTGTGCTTCGCTTTGATTAAGCAAACGAATTATTGGGTTTCCTGCTAAAATTTTGTTTTTTAGTAAGTAACCAATAATTAAGCCTGCTATAAACCCACCAATATGTGCGCCATAATCAATTCCATCTGGGCCTGTTATTGCACCAAAAATATTAAACCCTAACCAAATCGCGAAAAACCACACCGCAGAAAGCTTTTTCTGGTAAATTACAAACATAAAAGTAAGGCTTGCATGCCTAAACCACATTAAGTACATACCAAATAAACCAGCAATTGCGCCACTTGCACCTACCCCAGGAATTGCCGACATAGGGCTTACTATGAAGCTAGCAAACGAGGCAAGTAATCCGCACACTAAATACCACATTAAAAAGCGCTTATGACCTAATACATCTTCTAGGTTATCGCCAACTATATGTAAAAAATACATATTGCCTACTAAGTGCATAATAGAGCCATGTAAAAATACACACGTTAAAACACTCCATAACTCTTTGCCTTGGCTTAAATCTGCGGGTGTCATCGCAAAATTATCAATAACATAATTAAAGGCATTTGGATTTGAAAAATACAGTGCAAAAATGAGTGTATTTAAAGCAATAAGGCTGCGGGTCACCCACGGTGATTTTTGTGGTTTTATATTATATTCAACTGGCATTTGCGTTAAAAATTGAAAAAGATAGGTTTTCCAACTTACTTTTTGATTGAGCTCACTTAAGCTGTTTTTTAATTCAGGGCTTTTTTCTACGCTTTCTAACTCGTCTCTATCAATCCATGTGCCATCACAATGTCTACATACATCAATTTCGGTATGATAGGCCTCGAGAAGATGAAAACGCTCTAAACTTTTACTACAATCTGGGCAATCAAGTTCTGAAACACCTAAAGATTCTCCAAAATGAGTTTCAAATTTATCACCTTCTGGCCCTTCATTTATTTCGCTGATCATCCTGTTAACTTCGTTTTTTTCAAACCATAAGCCACCGCATTCTCGGCAGATGTCAATTTCTTCACCTTGATATTGGGTTACTTCTAATGGATGATCTTTACAATGAGGGCAGCGTTTAGTTGGCATGTGTTAACTCCTTTAATGAGCCGACTGAAATATCGTTTTGTTGCAGCTCTTTTTTCAATTGTTCGGCACTATTTTTTAATCGAGGAAGGGTAGTCGTTTTTAGTTGTTCTGCTATTTTTTTAAGCTCACTTGCAGCATGCTTAGCTGAGGTTTTTCTGCTAACGGCTGCATTAATTAAAAACTCTGAACGAGAGTAAAAACGGCGTATTTGGGTCAACAGTTCGCTGGGAGTTTCAAGCGTTGTTGGCGAGTATTGCATTGTTTGCCATATGTATTTTTCAAGCGTTGGCTTAAAATATTCCATTTCAGATTTTGGCGGGCTTTTAGCTAAAAGCGCTGCATATTCACTCACACTTTTAACATTATCGGTTACTTCATCAAACAATGAGGTACGTAAATAATAGTTATCTTCCATTTTGCTGAAGTTATCAAATTTAAGTGCCTGTTCTAAACCGCTTTGAGCGGCTAAGTACACGCCAAAAATAGTAGAGATCACCATAAAAAATTGATTTAGCCAAAAGCCAGTACTTTTGAGTTCTTTGTTATCGACCGTTTTTAAGGCCTGTGCCAATTTTTGTGTTGTAGCTGGGTTTTTAGAGTTGTTATTGGGTGGAGCTGGGTTAGTAGGTTCCAACGCTATATCCTTATAATTGCTTCCTTTTTAGACATGATAGAGTACTTACATTGTAGCTAATTATCAATGCGACTTGCCGATAAATGTACCTTTAATGCTAACTAGATGAATTTAACAGCACAGCACCACTTTGGTTTTCGCCTAAGTGGTCGTTTTTGTTATAAATAGGGCACTTACTCATAGATAAACATCCACAACCAATACAGCCATCTACGCGGTCGCGTAGGCGCTGCATATACGCTATGCGCTCATCAAGCTGTGCTTGCCATTGCTTTGAAAGGGCTGACCAGTCTTTTTGTGTGGGAGTGCGCTGCTCAGGTAATGTGGCCAGGGTGTGTTTAATTTCATCAAGCGTTATTCCCATGGCTTGTGCGGCTTTTATTACCGCTATACGGCGCAGCACATCTTTTTTATAGCGGCGTTGGTTGCCGCTATTTCGCCAACTACGTATGAGTCCTTTTGTTTCGTAAAAGTGTAGGGTTGATACTTTTACGCCGCTGCGCTTAGCGACATAACCTACGGTTAGGTTAGCCTCGGTTAGTTTTTTTTGATCTATTGGCATTGTTTTAAATTTCCGGTTGACCTCAATATAAGTTGAGGTTTTAAGCTTCTTTCAACATTAAAAAAGGAGCTAACTAAATGCAACAAAAAAATGAGCGTAGTACTGTTATTATTTATTCAAGCGCACGTAAAAATGGTAATACGCAGGCACACGTTAACAGCTTTGCTGAGCAAAACGATGTAAGGATAATATGTTTAGATGATTATAAAATAGCGCCGTACTGTTATAACAAAAACTATAAAAACGATGATTTTTACGCTGTATTTGAAGCACTGTTAAAGTATGACCACTGGGTGTTTGCCTCACCCGTTTATTGGTACAGCACCACGGTACAAATGAAGTTATTTATTGATAGAATAACCGACTACATGGACGATGAAGCATTAAAACCAAAATTACGAACGCTGCGTAGTAAGCATTTTTCAGTGCTTTCTAATGCGTCATCAAGTGAAGCGCCGGCGTGTTTTGTAGAGCAATTTAAAAATACGTTTAGTTATTTAGGTATGCAGTTTATTAATCATCACCATAAAAGTACCCAAAAGGTTGCTTAAATTGCAGCCTTTTTTGGTTGTCTCTGGTAGTTTAGTAATACGCTTAAAAACACAGGATTGTTTTATGAAATATTCACTAGGGTTAGTGCTGCTTTTTAGCCCGTTTATTTATGCTAATGAGCAACCAATTAACGGGTTTGGTAATTATTATAATGTACCCGAGCATGACAAAATTAATAGCTCAACGGTATTTAAAATAGCATTTGATGTTGCCGATGGTGCTAAAAAAGGCGAGCAAAATAACTCAATAAATTCGCTAGCGCGTTTTATTAACATGCATGTAGCGCATGGTGTAAAGCTTAAAAACATTCAACTTGCATTAGTTGTGCACGGCAGCGCGAGTGTTGATGTGTTAGCTAATAGCGAATATAAAAAACGCTTTAGTGCTGACAATAAAAACTAAGCGTTAATTGAGCAGCTACTTGCTAATAACACTCAGGTGTATGTGTGCGGGCAATCGGCAACTCACTTTAAAGTAACGCCTGAATTGCTTATTGATGGCGTAAAAAAGTCGCTTTCTGCGATGACCGCGCACGCACAACTTCAACAACAAGGCTATACGCTCAATCCATTTTAATGACGCAAATAACAAAAAATATACTCTGCTTTGGCGACTCTAATACGTGGGGTTTAAATCCCGAAACAGGTAAGCGCTATGATGAAAAGACCCGTTGGACCGCGCGGTTACAGCAACAGCTAGGCAGCGGCTTTAGCGTAATAGAGTCGGGGCAGCCAAACCGTACGCTTGTGAATAACCCGCCTTTTACAGGGGAGCTTAATGGTATTCGCTATTTAAAACCCGATTTGCAGCAACACGCTTTACACACGCTCATTATTGCACTTGGCACTAACGATTTAAAAAAGCGTTTTAACTTAGCCCCAACAGATATAGCCACCGGCCTTACGCATTTTATTGGCTCTATTAAACAATTTTACTCGCCTGCTAATTTACCGAACATAATTGTTATTGGTCCTTTATTTATTAACCCTCAGCATGGGTTAAGCCGTATTTATTTAAACTATAATCAAAAATTACAACCCTTAAACGCTCTCTTTAAACGTGTAGCACACGAGCACGCGCTTAATTACGTTGATATATCACACCTTAACGCCCCCCTAGGGAGTGATGGTATACATTTAAATAGCCAAGGCCATAAGCAGCTTAGCGATATACTCAGCCACCTGGTTTTGCAATTATAATGCAAACAAATCAATAAATTAAAAACGTAATTTGCTTTAATTATTTTACAAGCTTGATTGCTTTTATGCCCAGATATGCAATTATTATTGCACCTGACTCACACACAGCTTCTTTAAAAAGGTGTTATGAAACAATATCAACGTAGGTCTTTAATTGCAGTATTAAGCGGTGTCGTGGTTTTTATTATATGTGCTAGCACACTGATGTACTTTGCTGCACAAAAGCTAAGTAGGCAGTTAGCGCGAGATTCAAATTATATTGTTCAACACATAGATGCTGCCGCAACAGAACGTAGAAAAATTTTAACCCGCCTAAATAACGCAAACGCTAAACAATGTAATAACAATACATTGATAGAAATGCGCCGCGCGTTGTTTGATGCACAATACGTGATAGATATTGGTTTTTTTACAAATAATGAGCTGGTTTGCACCACCGGTGCTGGAAAGCTGGCAGCTACAATTACCGATAATCCTCCCGACTATATTCGAATTGATAAATACGATAATAAACCTGTGCGCGTAAGGTACGAACCGCAATTGTATTTGCTTTTGTTTAGTGGCCGAGCAATGGAAGTGATAATTGTAAGGCAAGGTAATTACAATTTAATAGTCGATACGCGTGCTTTTAACGATAAAGTAATTGTTTCTCCTCAGTGGGAAGTACTTTATAAAAACACGCGCGAGACGTTTCATTTAGCAGGGGCTAAAGGGGTTTATGAGCAGGTAAAAAATCACTCATTTTTACCTTATGAATCAATTATTAAATGCAGTACTAATAACCCCGGGTACTGCGCAGCCGCACAACTTCCGTGGAGCCAATTTTTTGCTGATAATCAATTTTTATTGATTATTTCGCTTATTTTAATTTCGTTAGCGGGTGTATCGAGTGGGCTGTTAATTGACTATAGCTTAGCGGCTAGGCGCTCAACTATCACGCGTGTGCGCAAAGGCCTTAAAAAAGGCTCATTTTATTGGACCTACCAACCCATTATTTGTTTGCAAACAGGTAAAGTGGTTGGCTGTGAGGCGTTGGCCCGTTTTGAAGATAAATACGGGGTTTTATTTCCTGATCAATTTATTCCTATTATCAGAAAAACCAATTTAACGTGGCGCTTTACCCAAGCCATGATTGAAAAAGTACTTTATGAGCTAACCACCGTTGAGGCATTACCGCGCAATTTTAAAATTTCTATTAATATTTTTCCCTACGATGTAGAAACAGGCAAAATTGCGCTTTTAAAAGACATACCTGCACTCACCGATTCGCGCTTTATTATTTGTTTAGAAATAACAGAAGACGAATACTTAGACTCAACAGTTGCCCATGCCCACTTTAAAAGGCTGGTTGAGGCGGGCTTTAATTTATCGATAGATGATTTTGGTACGGGTTACTCTAACTTAAAAAATCTACAAAACTTGAGCTTTCATCAGCTTAAAATTGACCGCACCTTTGTACAAGACATAACAACACAAGGCTTAAAGGCCTCAATGATCCCCAATATTATGGCGTTGGTACGTAAGTTTAACTACACCTGTGTAGCAGAAGGCATAGAAACAAATGAGCAAGAAGCCATACTAAAACAAGCTGGCGTACATTATGGCCAAGGCTGGAAATATGCCAAGCCCATGGCACTTCGAGAGTTTAAAGCGTATTTAAAATTGCAAACGGTTTAAACGTGTTTTACCTCATACACGTATGAGTATGATATTTATAACAGTGTAAGGTTTTAAAATGATTAAAATAATAGCCAGCGCATTTATGGTGTTAATGCTTAGTGCGTGCTCAGCTCAATACCCAAATCAGCAAATTACCGGTAAGCAGTTTCCTACCATTAGCGGCCAAAGCCTAGATGAGAAAAGCGTAACCATACCGAGTGATTTTAAAGCCGATAAAACCTTGTTACTCATTGGCTATAAACAAGATAGCCAATTTGACATAGACCGTTGGTTAATTGGCTTAGACATGACAGGGGTTACATTACCCACTTACGAACTGCCTACCATAGCAGGTATGGCCCCGCGTATGTTTAGTACATTTATAGACAGCGGTATGCGCAAGGGCATTCCAAAAGAGCTGTGGGGCGGGGTAATCACTATTTATGAAGATGGTGACACTGTGCAAAAATTCACAGGTAATAAAAACCCAAACAATACTCGCGTTGTTTTAATAGATAGCAAAGGTAAAATTTTACATTTTTACGATAGGGGCTTTTCGGTAGAGGCGCTTAATAAACTAAACGAAAAAATAAAATAAAGGGAGCCAAGCTCCCTTTAGTATTAAGTGTGTTTAAAACGCATAACTTACACTAAAGCGCGTAGTGCGTGGCATAATATAGCGGCCATTTGGGGCATCGGCATTACGTGGGTCGCCCTCTGTTATACCTTGCTCATCCGTTAAGTTATCAATGGCCAGTTGTAGTTTTATGCCTTCCATAGGTTCTAAAATTAAGCCTAAGTCTACTTTTTCGTAGCCATCAAGAGTCACCGTGTTTTCGTTGTTACCAAAGCGGTCATCAACAGCCGACAGTGTGCCATATAACGTGGCATACATACCTTGTAGTTCAAAGTCGTAGCTAGGTGTGATACGCACTTGCCACTTTGGCTGACGCTGAGATTCATTTCCTTCATTGGTTGGGCTTTGCGTAATTTCGGTTTCTTGTAGTGTGGTATTTAAATTAACCGAAAAACCCGACTGATGATTAAAGTTATAATCAAGCTCAACACCGTACGCTTCGTTTGTTAAAATTTCTGCAGGTACACCTGGGCGGCGTACAAATGTATCGCCCTTTACTTCGTTAACAAACAAGGTCGCGTAAAAGTCTGTAGAGTCAGAAATTAGCTTGTAGCCAAATTCGCCTTGGGTTACTTCTTTAATTAGCTTTTCGCCGCCTTCATAAGCGCTAAAGTTATCTCTAAAGTCGTCAAAGTAAGGCATTTTATAACCACGGTTTACGCGTGCAAATACACCCATGTCATCGTTTATTGAATAGTTAATCCCCGTGGTCCACGATGTTTTATTTTCATCATAGTTAACTGTTTTGGTAATAATTCCATCAAGGCCTTCATCAACACTGTATTCTACTTCATGACTTTCGTGGCGCACGCCTGCATCTAAGGTAAAGTCCTCGGCAAATTTGTATTGAGCTGTTACATAAAACGCATTGGTGCGCGCATCACCTGTTGAGCTAATATCGTGGTTAAAATCGCAGCCATCAGTGCTTTGATTACACTCAATGCCAGTTAGCGACTCGCCGCCTGCTTCTAGTACGTGGTAAGCCGTATTACCTAAACTCCACCAATCGTTTGCCGATGTACTGGCTGTGTAGTAACCAAACGTGGCTGATAAATCATCAAATTGCTTTGAAAACGCTAAATCGTTTGTAAATGAGCTAATTTCTTTTAAAACAACCCAGCGGCCAAGTTGTTGTATTGGAGTATCGCTTGCGTACTCAGTATTGGTTACTGCACCAAATGCGGTTTGCCCATTATCGGCAACTGCACCAACTGTGGTTGCTGAGCCACTTGGCACTAACCCGTATGTATTAGCATCCCCTTTAGTTATATTAAAGCGGTCAGAAAATTGCCAACCATTATCAAGCTCTAGTTTAATGCTACCGCCTGTTACGTGGCCGTCCCAACCTCGGCCATCCCCTAAGTCAATATCGTGTGCTTGTGCATCAGGGCCTGTGAATATTGTTGCTTGGCGGTTTAATGTGCCAAGTTGGGTATATTCTGCGTCAATCCCTTCAATATTAAGTGGGGTAGGTAAGTACCATGCACCATGGTCATCTGTTTGACGGGTATAAAAATTAAGCTCGCCGTTATCTAAATCTTTAGTGATATTAATGGTAAATTGGCTGCCTTTCTCAGAGGTAAAACCTGCATCACGAATACCCGGAGAGCTTTTTACATACCCGCCAACCATAAAGTATAAATCGTCAGTAATTTCACCACTAATAACAGCATCTACTCGTTGTAGGTCGTAATCAGATGTTGTGTATTTAAATAAGCCCTCGGTGTCTTCACCACCACGCTTTAGCCTAAAGTTAGTTGTTAAACCCGGTTGGCCATTTGATAAAACAGGGTTTGGCCCACCGCGTAAAGCTTCCATGGTCTCAATCGTTTCATCAATTCTAAAAAGTGAAGAGTTTTCTAAAAACGATAATGTAGGGGCTGGGTAAACGGGTGACCCTTCAATACTTAGGGTTAAAAATGGGGCGTCACCGCCGCCAGGAAAACCACGTACAAATACATTGGCACCAGATTCACCCCCTGAGCTTTCTACCCAAACCCCAGGTACGGCTTTAAACAGATCGGCAGTGCTTTTAGGTGAAAGTTTAATAATTTGCTGGCTATCAATATTTGTAACAGCGTAGCCTGCATCAATTTTTCTGATGCCGACCCCGGTAGGTGTGCCCGAAACAACAATTCGCTCTACCTTGGTTTCTTGTGCTTGCTCTTGTGCAAAGGTTGCGTGTGAGCTCAAGGCTAAAGTTATAGCGCACGCTAATGTACTTTTTGCTTTATTGAATGTCATGTGTGATCCCGTTTTTAGTGTGTTAAACAGTGTGTTTTTTACTGCGCTGTATACAAAGTTTTTATGTAAACAGGCTGTATATGATGAAACCTTAAAGATTAATGCAAACGTTTGCAATATTTATTTGTAAATTATTTATGAATTATATTTGTAGAAATATTGAGCGTAAAAGCCAAGGTATGGCTTTTTTAGCCTGTGAGGCAAGCCAGAAAAAATTAATAATGCTATATTGTCAGCTAGTTACATTAAACATTAGTTAATACAACGCGGCTCAGGGTTTTCATGGATAACAAAAAAATAAAATTAGCTGATTTAGCAAAGCTGGCAGGGGTGTCTACCTCTACGGTTTCGCGTGCTTTAAATGACAACCCGTTAATAAAACAAGAAACACGCGATAAATTAAAACAACTCGCTAAAGAGCATAATTTTAGTTTAAACACCGCTGCAAGCCGCTTGCGAACGCAAAAAACAAATGTTGTTGCTGTTATCATTAACTTAGATGAACAAACCGAACAATCGATTGGCGATCCATTTTTACTTAAAGTGGTTAGCGAAATTAATCTTGCACTTAATCAACAAGGGCTAGAGCTTTTATTGTCTAATTCAATAATGGCACAGCACGATTGGGCCAATTATTTTATTAATGGCCGAAGAGCCGATGGTATTATTGTGGTTGGGCAGGGTAAAGATCAGCGCAATATAGAGGCGGCTGCTAAAGCGGGGATCCCTTTGGTTGTGTGGGGAGACCCTAAAACACCCAGTAATTACCCTATTGTAGGCAGTGATAACTACCTAGGTGGAATGCAAGCCACTGCGCACTTAATCGAACACGGTGCAAAAAATATTTTATTTTTAGGCGACCCAGAACACGGTGAAATTAGCGAAAGGCACCGTGGTTATGCGGCTGCGCTATCTACGCATAAACTAGAGCAGCACGTTGTTTCTATTGATATTACTAGTAGTTCGGCGTATCAAGAAATTAATAGTCTATTACGCGAAAAAGGGCTCTACTTTGATGCAATAATGGCTTGTAGCGACATGGTTGCCTTAGGTGCAATGAAGGCGTTAAAAGAGCGCTATGTCAGTATCCCTAACGATGTTGCATTGGTGGGCTTTGACGATATAGCAATGGCAGATATTAGCCATCCGTCGCTTTCAACAATTAAACAAAATACTCAATTAGCGGCTGAACTTTTAGTTAAAAAGCTTATGCAACAATTTATGGGTCAAAAAGTTGAATCTCAAGTTATTGATATAGAATTAATAACTCGCCAATCGAGTAAACGTTGATTTATGAATGATAGATACAAATTTTAAAACTTAAAATGCAAACGATTGCATTGATTTTTATTCTACACTAAACTCAACATTCACTGACACAAACACACACGCTAATTACCCAAAGGTGTTAGCTTTAATCGTTATGGCGCACTGCGTTATAAGTAAGGCAAGCTATGAGTAAAACAAAAATCACACTAGCAATTGCTGCAAGCTATTTTATTTTCGCAATATTATTAAATAGCGTAGGAACAGTCATTTTGCAGGCAATAAACACACTGGGCGTTAGCAAAACTGAGGCGTCTGTTTTGGAAGGGTTTAAAGACTTATCAATTGCGATAATGTCTTTTGTTGTTGCCTCGTTCATTCCTAGATTAGGGTATAAGCTCGCAATGTTAGGGGCTTTAGCGGTCGTTGCATTAGCGTGCTTAAGCACCGCACTGATCAGCGAATTTTATATGTTTAAAGTGCTATTTGCAGTGATAGGCTGTGGCTTTGCGGTAGTAAAAGTTTCTGTTTATTCGATTATTGGCCAAGTAACCGAAGATGCTAATAGTCACTCGTCACTTTTAAACACCATCGAAGGCATTTTTATGGTGGGTGTATTAAGTGGTTATTGGATTTTTACCGCCTTTATAGACCCAAGCCAAAACAATGCGTGGCTCAATGTTTATTACGCGTTGGCTGCGCTTACTTTAATTGTATTACTAAGTGTTGTTATTGCACCGATTGCGCCTGCAATTGATAAAAATAAAACTGACTCTAGTCTGAGTGACTTTATAGCCATGCTTAAATTAACGTATCAGCCCTTGGTGCTTATTTTTATTATAAGTGCATTTTTATATGTCCTTATTGAACAAGGCGTAGGTACTTGGCTGCCAACCTTTAATAACCAAGTTTTGCAATTGCCTGTGGCTATAAGTATTCAGTTAGCGAGTATTTTTGCAGCGGCGTTAGCGTTTGGTCGTTTAGTTGCGGGGCAGGTGCTTAAGCACATTAATTGGTTTTTTGTACTGTGCGGATGCTTAGTCGCCATGGCATTACTTATTATTGTAACGTTACCCCTAACTGAAAACCTACCTAATACAGCAATCACTAGTCTATTTGATGCACCACTGGCTGCATTTGTTTTGCCCCTCATTGGTTTTTTTATGGCGCCAATTTATCCAGTGTTAAATTCGGTAATGCTCAGCGCGTTAGAAAAGCACCAGCATGCAGCCATGACAGGGTTAATCGTTGTGTTTTCAGCACTTGGAGGCACAACTGGTTCAATGATCACAGGCTACGTATTTGAGCATTTTAGCGGTCAGCACGCATTTTACCTGTCGTTAATTCCCATTAGCTTAATTTTTATAAGCGTGATTATTTTTAAACAGCGCACCCGCGCCATTTCTCAGCACGCTGCCAGCATATAATTGATTTAGGATTGTTATGAATTTTTTTGAGAGCCAGTTATTTAAAGATGTACAGACCCAACATATTTTTGCTGACTGTAAAACATTTGCAGATGCAACTGCACGAACCAGCTGGCAAAGTGCGTGTAAACACTACGAGCAAGTAGCACCACTTAATCAAGCCCAATTAAAAGAGTTTGTAAATGCTCACTTTATTACGACCCCCTTACTACGTATGCAAAGTGAGCCAGATACCGCAAGTGTTAAACACTACATTAACTCTTTGTGGCATGGTTTGAGACGGGCGGCTGATAAACCTAAAGCCGATTCTTTATTAGCATTAAAGCATAGCTACATTGTGCCTGGTGGGCGTTTTCAGGAAATATACTACTGGGATAGCTACTTTACAGCGCTCGGCTTAATTGATGCTAATAAACCTGAAATTGTTGAAGATATGCTGCAAAACTTTATCGACCTTATAAACGATTATGGGTGTATTCCAAATGGCAATCGCAGTTACTACTTATCGCGTTCACAGCCACCTATTTTAGCGCTTATGGTTGAATTGCTATGGCAGCACGAGCACAGTAAAACCAATAATGTAGCATGGCTTGAAAAATGTGTTAATGCGCTTGAAAAAGAGTATGCGTTTTGGATGCAAGGCGCAGAAGAGCTTACTAACGAGAAAACGGCACTAAGGCGAGTGGTAAAAATGCCATGCGGTGGCAAGTTAAATCGTTATTGGGACGATGAAGCAGCCCCTAGGGCAGAATCCCTGAGAGAAGATCTGGCACTCGCAGAGGGCTTAGCTGAGCATAAAAAGCCCGACTTTTATCGACATATACGCGCAGCGTGTGAATCAGGCTGGGACTTTAGTTCTCGCTGGCTAGCTGAGCCTGATTCACTTAGCTCTATACAAACGACCGATATAATACCCATTGATCTTAATTGTTTGCTTTATAACCTAGAAAAACAGCTTAGTAAGTTTAATAAGCTGCTAGGTAATAGCCAACAAGCCGATTTATTTAGCGACTACGCAGCAGCTCGCCGCACACTGATTAATAAATACATGTGGAGTGAGCAGCAACACTTTTTTGTTGATTATAATCATCACAAAGCGAGTCAATCTAAGGTGTTAAGCGCTGCTGCATGTACTGCATTATTTTTTAACTTAGCGTCTGAGCAACAAGCTCAACATGTTGCCGAGCGACTAAGCCGCGACTTTTTAAAGGCCGGCGGCATAGTTACTACCGTTACCTCTACATCACAGCAATGGGATAGCCCTAATGGGTGGGCTCCGCTGCAGTGGTTTGCTGTTAAAGGGCTTAACAATTACGGTTTTAGTGATCTTAGTAAACGTATAATGCAAAACTGGCTAACAATGGTAGAAAACGACTTTTCTGTTAATCAGTGCCTACTAGAAAAATACAATGTGTGCGTGCCTCAATTAAAAGCAGGGGGCGGAGAATACGTAGTACAGCAAGGTTTTGGCTGGACTAACGGGGTTACCTCACGCTTTTATACGTTATGTGAAGACTGATCAGAGCAGTGTTTTATATGAAAATAATTCACTAATTTTCATTAAGTTATTGTAACTATTAACTAAATATTATTGGTGATTGTTTTATGCCGTGTATGAATAATGCCCAGGTGCATTGTAAGTGATTAATAAATTCGGTAGTGTGGTGTAAACATTTCAAGGAAGAAATCTATGCTACAACCACACGCCGTTTTTGTAAAAACCACGTTTCAATCTTCTTTTCACAGTGAAAGCTACACAACTATATTAAAAACCATGCAAGCCATTTTTGGCGATATAAAAATGGACGACGTGATCCCTAAAAACGAGAAAAGGGATAAGTTTGATTTATTTTTAATTGATGGCGATAAAAATAACTGGTTAGATTTGCTGCCTGCCGACTTAATTTGCCTCGCTAAAAAGTACAAAGTTGTCTTATTTAATGTAGAGCCCAATGCCGTGTGCGAAAAAAATCTACTGTTGAATCATTTCAATGGTGTGTTTTATAAATCAGATGCACCAGAAACTATTTTTAAAGGGCTAGTTAGAATAACCTCAGGCGAGTTATGGTTTACGCGAGAGGTTATATCAAAAGCGTTTTCAAATATTCTCTCGGTTGCCTCTTCGTTTAATAGCCTACAAGAAGATATCTCCCCAAAAAAAGGGGATTATGCGCACCTTACTAAACGTGAAAAATCGGTTATTCACTTAATTGCTCAAGGGGCGAGCAATAACGCCATTGCCGATAAACTTAATATAAGTGACCACACCGTTAAAACGCATTTGTACAGTGCCTTTAAAAAAACCAATTCTCGTAACCGTGTTGAATTAGCAAATTGGGCTCAGCGTTACATATCGGTGTTATTACCTATGGCTAAGTAAACCACTACTCCTAAAGTGACCTTAAGCCCAGCACTGCTGGGCTTTTTTTGTTTTACGATAAATCTAATAAGCTCTTAGAATTTAGTTTTAACGGCTCACATCTAGGCTTTATTATACCAATGCGCATAACTAAATGATTAAGTACTATTGCGGATTGGTATTATACGGATGAGTTTTAAGCCAGTGCTCGGCGATTTGCTCGCGCGTGGCAAACCACACTTGCTCATGCGATTTAGCATATTCTAAAAACCGTGCAAGGGCTTTAATGCGCCCAGGGCGGCCAATTAAGCGACAATGCAGCCCTATAGACATCATTTTAGGGGCGTTCTCACCTTGTGGGTCGCCTTCTTCATAAAGCGTATCAAAGGCATCTTTTAAATAATTATAAAACTGATCGCCGGCATTAAAGCCTTGCACTGCAGCAAAGCGCATGTCGTTTACATCAAGCGTGTAGGGCACTATTAACTGTGGTTTACCTTCTTTAATACTGTAAAAGGGTAAGTCGTCGCTGTAATCGTCGGCATCATATAAAAACGAGCCATTTTCAACCACAAGGGCTGCTGTGTTAGGGCTTGTGCGCCCGGTGTACCAGCCTGTGGGCTTTTTACCGGTAAGCGTTTGAATGATTTCAATGGCCTTTTGCATGTGCTCGCGCTCGGTTTGCTTATCTATATGTTGATAATTAATCCAGCGCAGGCCGTGGCTTGCAATTTCGTGCCCAGCTTCAACAAAGGCTTTAGCTATATCGGGGTGGCGCTCAAGGGCCATTGCCACAGCAAAAATGGTGACCGGTATATCGTATTTTTTAAAGAGTTTAAGTAAGCGCCACACGCCTGCGNGCCATATTCGTAAATAGACTCCATGCTTATGTGGCGGTCTTCTACATGCGGGGCACTGACTATTTCAGATAAAAATGTTTCGGCCGCTGCATCACCATGCAGTACACAGTTTTCACCGCCTTCTTCGTAATTTAACACTACTTGCACGGCTATACGGGCTTTATTAGGCCAATTGGCATGCGGAGTGTGTGCACCATAACCAATTAAATCGCGCGGGTAGTGTTTAAATTGCTCGCTCATGTTACTGCTCCTTTTTTACTGCGCTGAGCCAAGTGCCAAGCATTTCACGCTCTGCATCAGTCATTTTGGTCATGTTAGCCAATGGCATATCTTTGGTAATAACGGCGCGAGTATGAATAAGTGCACTGGCTTTTTTTACATCAGTAAGTGAGTCGAGCTTAAAGCCGAGCGGCGCGGTTTGAAAAAGCTTCGATGTAGGGGTTTCACTGTGACACTGTGTGCAGTGTTTATTAATAATATCCCATGCTTGCGCATCGCTTATACTTGCTTGTAGCTCATTATTCGCGTTTACAGAACTACTTGGCCACGGTGCAATGGCTAGCATTAACGCAAAAAACGCGGCAATACCGCTTATTAGTACTGAAGGCTTATTAACACCTTGGTGCTTTAAATTAAAAAAGTGGCGTATCCACATACCAATAATAAAAAAGCCAATAAGCACTAACCAACCAAACTCATGGCTATAGGTATACGAAAAATGGTTACTTAGCATAATAAAAATAACTGGTAGGGTGGCGTAGTTATTATGTACTGAGCATTGCTTTGCTTTTAAACCCGGCGCTGAATCAGGAATGCGCCCAGCTTCTACTTCGCTTACCATGTAGCGCTGTGCAGGCATAATAATGTGATATACATTACCGGCCATACAGGTACCAATTAATGCACCAACATGAATATACACTGCGCGGTCACTAAATAGCTGATCAACCCCATACGTCCATAACGCTAAAAAGCCTACACCTAGGGCAATAAATGCCTTGCCGTTTTCAACAAGCGGGCTTTTACACAATAACCGATAAACACCATAGCCTAAGCCTATAAAACCAAGTGATGCACCAATAGCTGCAAACTTACTGAGCTCACTTTTACTGGCATCAAGTAAATACACATCTGCGCCCACATAATATAACAGCGTAAATAACAGCGCGCCGCTGATCCAGGTTGTGTAGGCCTCCCATTTAAACCAATGTAGGGTAGAGGGCATTTGTTCTGGGCCATTTTGATACTTAGCCACTTCGTAAAAGCC
>NZ_AUTO01000258.1:0-5102 GCF_000498055.1 Pseudoalteromonas sp. TB51 | reverse complement strand
TAGACATAATGACTCCCACACGGTGTTAGCCTCCGCTTTTCGTGGGTTAGCTTAATTCAAAGCCAGAGCCATAATTAGTTTGTCAATTAACTAAACAGCAGAGGCTAACATGAATAAACATAGCATACTTTTTATCGGTCTTGATACACATAAAGAATTCAATGAAGTCGCCTATATTGAAGAACATAGAGGTGCGCAACCTGTTCATCTTGGCCGAGTTTCGTCTTCCAAAGTGGCCGTTCAAAAGCTTGTTCGTCAGTTCGAATCGAAATACTCTGGCGCAACACTTCATTTTGTTTATGAAGCAGGCCCATGTGGTTATTGGATTTACAGGTTAATTACCAGCCTCGGCCATTGCTGTTACGTGGTGGCGCCCTCTCTTATTCCTAAAAAACCTGGTGAGAAGATTAAAACCGATAAACGTGATGCTCTTAAGCTTGCTAAATTACTTAAGTCTGAAGATTTAACACCTATCTATGTTCCCGAGCCTGAAGATGAAGCTGTACGCGATTTATCTCGTGCACGCGAAGTGGCAATGAAGGACTTAAAAGATGCCAAATATCAATTAAAGGCGCTGTTGCTTCGCAATAATATCAATTATAAAGGCACTGCGAATTGGTCACAAAAACATTTACGTTGGCTCACTGAGATTGTGCTGCCACACCCCGCTCAGCACATCGTCTTACAAGAATTTTTACACACAATTACCGAACGAATAAGCCGACTTGAACGGCTAGACAATGAACTAACACACCACGTTCACCAGTGGCGTTATTATCCTGTTGTCAAAGCAATACAAGCTATGCGTGGTGTCCGTTTGTTGGTCGCCACTGGCGTTGTTGCTGAGCTTGGCGATTTATCGCGTTTCGACCATCCCCGTAAATTAATGAGTTATCTCGGTCTTGTACCCAGTGAACACTCGAGTGGTGGCAAACGCCATATTGGCGCCATCACAAAATGCGGAAATGGCCGAGCAAGACGCCTTCTTGTGGAAGGTGCACACACTTATCGGTATGCGGCAAATATATCAACAGATATGCAAAAACGACAAGAAGGCTTACCAAAGGACATTATTGATATTGCGTGGAAAGCACAGATTAGGCTCTGCAAACGCTATAAAAAAATGATAGCCAAAGGGAAACACTACAATCTGGTTGTTACCGCCATTGCCCGAGAAATGATTGCGTACATATGGGCTATTGCAAAAGAAGTGGTGCTTACGCCAGTGAATACAAAACTTAGATTGGCAAGAGTACCCGCATGATAAACGTATTAGAGTTAATGCATGGGATCAAGCATCGGGTGTGGCACAACCACCGACGGCGTTAGGATGGCAGTGCAGCTAACGCTGCATTGAACCACGAACATAGACTGAAGACAGGTGCCACGACGAAATAAGTAAGGTCTGCTCTGTTACTAGAAATAGTAATAACCAACGAATATCAGCAAGATAACCGACGACATTACTTGCTTCATCCTATGTATTAACTCGCTCTAATTCGAGCTAAAGTAATTATGGCTTAAAAAGTTAGGCAGGGATCAGTGCGTTTAACTTGACAGTGGGAGTCATACCAACGTTTGGTTTAGCGGCTAAATACTTAATTAATGAAAATTGGAGCATTAACGCAAGCTCTACCGAGCTTTTTCAAGGTCCTGGCCTGCGCGAAAGCTACGTTGATTACAGTACTAACTTTGATAAAGACCTAAAAGCAGAAACCGGTGTTAATAACGCCATTGGTTTTGCCTTTAAAGATCAAAATATTATGGGCTTAGACTCATTTGGTTTTTCATTAAACCTGTTTAAAACCCGTATTGAAGATTACATAGACAACTGGGCAATTGGTAAAGGTCGCCCAATTGGTACCTATGAAAACTCGGGTGATTACGATATAGATGGTTTTGAATCAACACTTTCACTGCGTAAAACGCTATTTAGTGCGCGTTTAAGTTACTCTAAGTCAGACTCTGAACAACTAGAGACAGGCGAGCAACTGCGTTATGAAGTAGGTGATAGCATTTCACTAAACCTTGGCTACGAAGTACCAAAATACGACTTGAAATTTAACTGGACCAGCCTAGTTAACAGAACTGATGACTCAGTATCAAGCGGTGCTGATATTCATAAAGTGGGTTATCAGGTTCATAACATCAGCATGCAGTGGCTACCAAGCCAGCTTGAAGCACTAAGCATGACCTTAGGTGTTGAGAATATTTTTGATAAAACGTATTACTCTCACGCTTCATACTCAAGCGACACAGTGCAAGATTACGAAGCGGGTCGTAATGTTAAATTAAGCGCGTCTTACGTTTTTTAATTTAATAATTTGCGCATGATTTAAGGCTCAATATTTTATTGAGCCTTTTGCTGTTTAAGGGGGGCGTACCTTAAATAGCGTCAACCATACCAATCCGCAATAATACTTAATCATTTTTAGGGGCTAAACGTGTCGCTATCTGCGTTAAAAAACTCTCATTTACGACTGCATGGATGCAGAAGATAGAGCAATGCAGGAGCAATTGCCGAGAACAACTAAATAGCGAATTTTTTGCCTTGCTATCAACACGTTTTTCCATCCTCAAAATAGTTCACTTAATTATGCGGGTTGGTATTATAAATAAATTATTTCAGGGTCAATAATGTCTGATTGGAAACAAAACTTACAAAAGTTCCGTTATGTAATGGACACCTTACTGCTTATTAGCTTTATGCTAGTAAGTGCACCTCAAGCCACCGGCATCCCTTTACACGAATGGTTTAGCCTATTTTTTATTATTCCTTTTGTTATTCACTTACTACTGCACTGGGATTGGGTAACACGCAGCTTTAGCCGTTTATTTGCCAATATAACAGCACGCGAGCGCTTTAATATAGTGTGGGATTACCTACTTTATATAATGATGTTATTAGTATTTGTGAGTGGCTTTTTAGTGTCGGTGGCTCTACTACCCGCACTTAATATTAGTTTAAACATTCAAGACTTTTGGTCGAAAATACATCACGATTCAGCCACCTTTATTATGCCCATGCTAGGTGTGCATTTAGCGCTTAATTTTTCTTGGATAGTAAAACTGACTAAACGCATGTTTGCCAAGGAGGCTAAATAATGAAGCACCTAAAACAACAGTGGAAAACCCGCACCAGCATTGTGTTAGTTGTATCTGTTTTAGTGAGCCTTTTACTGGTTAGTTTAGAGCTCACCGACTGGGCCGCACAAATAAATCAGCAGGGATATTCCCACGGTGCAGCTGAGGGTGAAAAGCCGAGAACAGCCCCTATTTTGATGTACATTTTACCCTTTGTAAAAGAGCTTATTTTAATAGGCGTACCTATGCTACTTACTTTAGGGATTGCTAAACTATTAGGCTTAATAAAAAGGGTGGTTATAAACAAAGTCTGAATACGAATGCAACACGTATCAAAAACCGGCGTTTATAGATACATTGCTAAGTTAGTATGTCTATAAGCGCAGGTTTTTATGAGTTATAAACCAAGTAATTACACACTCCAACACATCACTTTTCTACTTGGCACATTAATTATAGGTGCTGTATTAATAAGCTTTAAAGCTAATGCCGAAAAGGCAATTCCTTTTCAATCGCAATGGCTAAAAAACCACTATGCTGAGCGTATAGCCCATTTTAAGCTACAACCTTTACGCAAAGGCGATATTGTATTTATTGGCGATAGCATTACAGAGCAAGGGCTAAATTGGAGCATACGGTTTAACGACCTACGCGTAAGAAACCGCGGTATTAGTGGCGATATGACCTACGGTGTTTTAGCGCGTTTAAACGAATTAAAAGCAGCCCCGCCTAAAGCTATATTTTTAAAAATTGGTGTAAACGATATTTTTAATTACCATTATATAAAGCAAGTTAAAGACTTAGCGTCGGTGAGTGAAAATATCGAAAAAATAGTGACTCAGCTCAATGACTCACTCCCAAATACACAAATTTATGTACAAAGTATTTTGCCCGATCATCGCAATTTTATTACGCAAATGGCGCAAACGGTTAACCAACAAATTAAAGCAATTGAGCACGCAAATTTTACCTATATAGACTTACACCCCGTATTTTTAGGCCCTCAAGGTACGCTTAAAAAATCGCTCACGACCGATGGCACCCATTTAAATAAGGCAGGCTATGACCTTTGGGCTAAACAGCTTGCATCAATAATGAAAACCTTAAAATGAAGAGTTTATTAATTGCTATATTAATGGCGGNGCAGCCAGTAAAGCGCCTGTAAAAAGCTACCCTAACGGCGCGACTAAAGCTGTTATTTTTAGCTACGACGATGGCGTTATACAAGACAGAAAGCTTGTGGAACTATTTAATAAGTACCAGGTTGTTGGTACGTTTAACTTAAACTCAGGTTTATTTGCTAAAAAGCTACCATGGATGAAAGCCTTTACCGGTAAAGAGGGCGAATATATTAAACAAAGTGAAGTAAAAACACTTTATAAAGGCCATGAAATAGCAAGCCACAGTTACTCACATCCGGGCTTTGCAGGCTTAGATACAGCAGAATTAAAATTACAATTAGCCCGCGATAAGCACATTTTATCGCCCTTAAAAGGCAGCCCCTTACAGTCTTTTGCATACCCTTTAGGCTCTTACGATAAAGCCGCTATGAAATTAGTAAAACAAGCGGGCTTTACTAATGCCCGAACAGTAAACGACACTCTTAATTTTGAGCTCCCTACCAACTACATGGCATGGAACCCAACCGTTCACCACACAAACGCAATGCCATTAATAGAGCAATATATTGCGCTTAAAAGCAATAAGCTCACTGTAATGATGATTTGGGGTCATTCGTGGGAATTTGATAAAAACACAGTAAATAACAACTGGGATTACGCCGAAAAGCTCGTTCAAACAATCTCAAATAAAGATGATATTTGGTATGTATCGGCTGGAGAGTTCATCGCGTTTTTAGAAGGTAAATAAGCGTGCGCAGTGCTAAGTAAAGCTCATATAAGCCCATTTAAATGTAGTAAGCGTAATTAGCTCATCCTTGATGCAATATCCATCGTTAATCTATTAACTCACTTCGAGTAACTGCGAAACTTCGTTTCGGTTCACTCTCACCCGGCGGG
>NZ_AUTO01000257.1:0-2668 GCF_000498055.1 Pseudoalteromonas sp. TB51 | reverse complement strand
TGAATCGCCCCGTGTTTGCCAGAGACTCAATAACTTGAGAAACTGGAACTATGAAAAAATCAAATCGCTATACATCAGAATTTCGTGAACGTGCAATTAGGCTTGTTACCACACAACAGCATGAATACCCTTCTCTTTGGGCTGCGCTAGTATCGATTTCAGATAAACTGGGATGTACCCCAGAAACACTTAGAGCATGGGTCAAGAAATCTCAAGCTCAACCGTCTAAACCCTCTTCTAATACGCAATCAACTGAAGAACGCCTTGCCGTCTTAGAGCGCGAGAATAAAGAGCTCAAGCGAACGAATGATATCCTGAGGCAAGCTGCCGCTTTTTTCGCCCAAGCGGAGCTCGACCGCAAACAGAAGTAATAGTGGATTTTATTGATGCTTGCAGAGAGCATTACGGTGTCGAGTCAATTTGCAAGGAATTGCCGATTGCACCATCAACGTATTATTCTCATAAACAGATACAAAGAGAGCCTGAGCGACTGTCTAACCGCAAAAAGCGTGATGCTGAGCTGATAATACTCATTCGCGAAGTGTGGGAGGATAATATGTCAGTTTATGGTGCAAGAAAAATATGGAAGCAGCTACAGCTTGACGACCATCAAGTCGCCCGCTGTACAGTCGAACGATTGATGCGAGTTATGGGAATTCAAGGTGTTCGTCGGGGTAAAGCACATAAGACAACGATACCTGACGAGCAACAAGATAAGCCACTTGATTTAGTTAATCGTCAATTTACTGCTGAGCAGCCAAATCAACTTTGGGTAGCTGACATCACCTATGTTGCCACATGGAGTGGGTTTGTTTATGTCGCTTTCGTGATAGATGTTTTTTCACGATACATTGTAGGTTGGCGTGTATCAACGACAATGCACACAGAGCTTATTCTTGATGCGTTAGAGCAAGCTATTTGGCATCGTGGCAACCCCGAAGGGTTAATTCACCACAGCGACAGAGGCAGCCAATATTTGTCTATACGATACACTGAGCGACTTGCTGAAGCTGGAATTCAAGCGTCTGTAGGCAGTGTGGGTGACTCTTATGACAATGCATTGGCTGAAACAATAAATGGATTATTTAAAACAGAGATTATTCGCAGAAATGGCCCGTGGAAGAATGTTGATGCTGTTGAATACGCAACGTTAGAGTGGGTCAATTGGTTTAATAATCAACGCTTATTATCTTCAATTGGGTATATTTCACCAGCTCAATATGAAACAGACTACTATGATAATTTAAACGAGTCAGGTAAAGTGGCCTGACTTAAACAAACTGGTCTCCGATGAACTCGGGGCGATTCAAAATGCTCTGCCAGTTGGCTTTCTTATGTGGGTACAAGAAACCCCTGCAAAGGTTTCTATTTGGCGCTTTATGGTAGATCAAACTCATCAAAATAAAGGCATTGGGCGCAAAGCACTGGCTATGGCAATTGAAGAGATTAAAGCAACTTCTAAGCTTGAACAAATCGAGATTTGTTATAACCCGCAAAATCCTGTTGCTAAAAACTTTTATTCAAGTTTCGGGTTTGAGGAAGTGGGCCTCGATGAGGATGACGACGATATGTTAGCGATTATTAAGCTATAATTTTAATTATTAAAAAGGGATTTTTATGAAGCATCTTATTACTGGTTTAGTTGTACTTTGCCTATCTTATTCGGCTCATGGTAATGAAAAAACAGCGCAAAATTTTATTACTGTTTTTAACGAGGGTTCTCAGAGTGAAGTTATTGAGTACCTCTCAAATAATATGTCTCAGAGTAGAATAGAGACCTACGGCCTTGATGCTTATGTTGGAGTGTTTTTAAACGAGAAAAATACTTATGGAAAACTAAAAGTATTAGAGTACCTACCAGAAAAAAATAATAATGATCGTATACGTGTTATTTCTCAAAACAATAACTTTGAGTATGAACTTGTTATAAATAAACAAAGTTCTCCTCCTCACAAAATTAACTACAGCAGTTTTAATGATGTTGAGTTAAAAAATATAAAAAATGCTTCACTCACCCCAAAAAGCTTTAGCCAAGAATTAGCGCAATTTATTGATAACTTAGATAATAACAACGCGTTTTCTGGTGCTGTATTAGTCGCTAAAGGCCAAAATGTTTTATTTCAAAAGGCGGTAGGTTATGCCAGCAAAGAGTGGCAGGTTAAAAATAATTTAGAGACTAAGTTTTCTTTAGGCTCTATGAATAAAATGTTTACCGCTATAGCGGCGTTGCAACTTATTGAAAAAGGCAAACTCAAGCTTGACGATAAGCTAGTTAACTTTGTAGATAAAAGCTGGCTTCCTGAAGGCGATACAGATTTAATTACTGTTAGGCACCTTTTAACGCACACATCAGGATTAGGTAACTTTTTTAATGAAGAATTTAATGCCAGCAACAAAGAGGCATATCGCGACCTTTCAGCTTATAAACCCCTAGTGGCAAGTACCCCTCTTCTTTTTAAACCTGGCACACGAAACCGATACAGTAATTCAGGAATGCTAATGCTTGGGCTTATAGTTGAAAGTGTAACTGAGGAGTCTTACTACAGTTATGTAGATAAGCATATTTATAAAAAAGCGGGTATGCAAAATTCGGGGAGCTTTGCACTAGATGATGTAAACAATAACCTAGCAACGGGTTATTTAAAGCGAATGCATAGTAGCGGCTGGG
>NZ_AUTO01000256.1:30119-40299 GCF_000498055.1 Pseudoalteromonas sp. TB51 | reverse complement strand
TGAATCGCCCCGTGTTTGCCAGAGACTCAATAACTTGAGAAACTGGAACTATGAAAAAATCAAATCGCTATACATCAGAATTTCGTGAACGTGCAATTAGGCTTGTTACCACACAACAGCATGAATACCCTTCTCTTTGGGCTGCGCTAGTATCGATTTCAGATAAACTGGGATGTACCCCAGAAACACTTAGAGCATGGGTCAAGAAATCTCAAGCTCAACCGTCTAAACCCTCTTCTAATACGCAATCAACTGAAGAACGCCTTGCCGTCTTAGAGCGCGAGAATAAAGAGCTCAAGCGAACGAATGATATCCTGAGGCAAGCTGCCGCTTTTTTCGCCCAAGCGGAGCTCGACCGCAAACAGAAGTAATAGTGGATTTTATTGATGCTTGCAGAGAGCATTACGGTGTCGAGTCAATTTGCAAGGAATTGCCGATTGCACCATCAACGTATTATTCTCATAAACAGATACAAAGAGAGCCTGAGCGACTGTCTAACCGCAAAAAGCGTGATGCTGAGCTGATAATACTCATTCGCGAAGTGTGGGAGGATAATATGTCAGTTTATGGTGCAAGAAAAATATGGAAGCAGCTACAGCTTGACGACCATCAAGTCGCCCGCTGTACAGTCGAACGATTGATGCGAGTTATGGGAATTCAAGGTGTTCGTCGGGGTAAAGCACATAAGACAACGATACCTGACGAGCAACAAGATAAGCCACTTGATTTAGTTAATCGTCAATTTACTGCTGAGCAGCCAAATCAACTTTGGGTAGCTGACATCACCTATGTTGCCACATGGAGTGGGTTTGTTTATGTCGCTTTCGTGATAGATGTTTTTTCACGATACATTGTAGGTTGGCGTGTATCAACGACAATGCACACAGAGCTTATTCTTGATGCGTTAGAGCAAGCTATTTGGCATCGTGGCAACCCCGAAGGGTTAATTCACCACAGCGACAGAGGCAGCCAATATTTGTCTATACGATACACTGAGCGACTTGCTGAAGCTGGAATTCAAGCGTCTGTAGGCAGTGTGGGTGACTCTTATGACAATGCATTGGCTGAAACAATAAATGGATTATTTAAAACAGAGATTATTCGCAGAAATGGCCCGTGGAAGAATGTTGATGCTGTTGAATACGCAACGTTAGAGTGGGTCAATTGGTTTAATAATCAACGCTTATTATCTTCAATTGGGTATATTTCACCAGCTCAATATGAAACAGACTACTATGATAATTTAAACGAGTCAGGTAAAGTGGCCTGACTTAAACAAACTGGTCTCCGATGAACTCGGGGCGATTCATTTTGTTATTTCCATTGTCTCGGGGTCAACACCTATACCAACTTTAGCAACATCCATATTGAACATCGCATTTATTGTAGAGCTTTTACCACAACCTGTTGCGCCAGTTATCATCAAGTTTGTTTGTTTATTTTTTAAATTTAATATATTTTCATAAAACTTTTTTTTTGCGGTTTCATCTAAATTAGATGAATTAATATCATTTTCCATATCCTTAAAAATATTACTTTCTTTCATTTTATTTCCTCAAGCTTTATGAATTTTAATTTTATACGTTTTAGAAACCAATTCAGTAATGAACACCACATGCACACATAACAAGACTGTAGAATAACTCCAACAGCCAAATTCAATTAAAAAACGAGCTTCTGTGATTAACTCTAAGCGTTTTTAAAGCATTAGGTAATGCATTTTGGACCCATAAAACAGGCTGTTTTTATTTAAAAAGAGTAATTCTATAGCGTCAACGCCGCATTAAGCGGACTAAAGCAGTGGTTTATAATTTGTAGCGGAGCGAAACCTAACCAACTGTTTTAGCTGCGTTTAAAACACCTTGTTATGTTTATTTAATAAATGCGACGACTACTTGAGCAACGCCAACTAAAACAAGCGCGCCTGTTAGCCAATTTAAAGCACCAGCCACTTTACTAGATGAATTTGATGACTCTTCAAATGCCTCTCTTAAGTTACCCATTTCTTCAGCTAAGTCTTCAGCTAAGTCTTCAGCAGTTTTAATAAGTTTTTCTAAAGCAGATGCAGATTTTTTAACAGATAAAAATACGGTGTTCTCGCTCATAGCTTTATAAAACGTATCTTCTATATCAGCCAACGTGCGTTCTTTTTTATTAGAAAAATCCATTGGAGCTCGGTTAAACATAACTGCTTATTGAACCTCACTTTGAGGAGTTATAACACCCCAAAACGGCGTAGATTACGTTGTTCGGTAATTACACCAAACAACTCGTTTATAAACAGACAATAACAATTGCTACTCAGTAGCCTTTGTTATTTAACCCCATAACGACTTTTAATTATGTTATGGCGCAAACCTCGCAACACTGTACTTATATACGCACACAGTAAAACCTATCTTAAACTTAACCTTTAACTAATTTATTTCTAAAATTACCACTCATTTTAAAACCTTGTATCGTTCTCACATGGGTCACCATCTCTATCACCATCCATTTTTGTATTCGGGCAGTTATTTATAAAAAATACCGCCTCTGCACGGGAAGTCATTTGGCTACAGTGCTGCCTGCCGTCACAGGTAAAATTTTGTGTGTTTTGAGGAATTACAATTTTTGGATATTTTTCATCAAAAGTGGCTAAATCGGCATTCGTAATAACAGGTGTTTGGTTATTAAATTGCTCACTACTTTGATAATGGTTGTATTTATTTACTGCGATAAAGCCAAGTACGGCGATAAAACCAATTGAGGCGACTTTGCCTAAAAAGCTATCGGTAAAATTAGATTTAGCAACACGATGATGGTTTGATTTTTTAGGCGTGACTTTAAGCGCAGCGACGCCTTCAATACGGCAATTAACGGCTTTGGTTTTACCATCGGGCTGTGTAGCAACTTCAAAATAGATGGTGTCGCCCACTTTTGGCTTGCGGCTCATGTGTTTGAGCGCTGAAATGTGTATAAAGGTGTCGTGAGCTAGGGTGTCTGATTTAATAAAACCAAAGCCCTTTTCGTCATTCCACGCTTTTAACAATCCTTTGTTCATGTATTTACCTGTGCTGATTAAGCTGCGATTACGCAAATTCCATTTAAGTTAAGAGTTGTTAGTATACGTTCCTAAATTGCTACCACGCAACCAAATATTCATAGTAGGTTAATTTAAACACGCTAACTAGTTTGCAAAATACTTAACCGTATAGGGAAAATACCGAGCTTTGAGGTTTAAAATGCAGCAATAAAATAGCCTGTTTTATTTTATAAATTACGGCCATTTGTCCTTTATTCTACGACAGCTAACTTTTGCAAAGCGATTAGCTTAACAGCTTGTTTACACTAGGTTTTGTTATTAGTTATTTCTATCTGAATTAAGCGTTTTTAGTGTGATTTTTCATTCGTTATTTACTTAATTTATCTATACAATCCACACCTTATTTTTACGTGCAATTTTCAAGTGATTATCTCATGCTATTAACCGTTGTTTATATTATTGGTATTACCGCAGAAGCCATGACCGGCGCACTTAGCGCTGGGCGAATGAAAATGGATTGGTTTGGCGTTGTATTGGTTGCCAGTGCAACGGCAATTGGTGGTGGCAGCGTGCGAGATATTTTACTTGGCAATTACCCGCTTACCTGGGTTCAGCACCCTGAATACCTTTTAATTACTTGTATAGCGGGCATTGTTACTACGTGGCTTGCTAAGTGGGTGGTTAAATTTAAAGGCATATTTATGCGCTTAGATGCGCTAGGGCTTGCCGCGTTTAGTATTATTGGCTGCCAAGTGGGGCTAAATATGGGCTTGCACTATGGTATTTGTGTAGTGGCTGCGGTTGTAACCGGTGTATTTGGTGGCTTACTGCGCGATTTAATATGTCGCCAAGCGCCTTTAGTACTGCATAACGAGCTATACGCGAGTGTATCGTTACTGGTTGCCTGCTTATTCTTGGCACTGCACCATTACAATATTGATGACAACATCAGCATTATTGTAAGCCTTGTTGCAGGCTACTTAATACGTATGGCGTCAATTCGCTTTAAGTGGCGTTTACCTACCTTTAGTTTGTTAGAGCATCACGCTAAATAAATTAGGCTTTAATACAATTTAAGGCAGGTATTAAACCTGCCTTAATTAATATAAGTATAAGTAATAGCGCCTTACTTTATTGCTCGCTTACATCACTTAACGCGGTATTTAACCCACTGTTATTTTGTTTTAGTACGCTAAAACTGCCGTCGGTTTCTAGCACTACAGCGGCTACATCTTCTATNCCCGCACCACGAATGGCGGCGCGAATTTCTGATTTAGTTACCCGCTGCGATTTAAGTGCCGCCGCGCAATATTCTCCATTACTCAGCAATAGCGTAGGCTCTGCTTTTATAAGCGAAGCAAATTTAGATGAGCGCACACTTAGCCACGTAATAAAATATTGCAGCCCTATTAACACAACAAACGCGAGCATGCCCTCTAGCAGCGCAACGCTTTTTGTAATGATCACCGAGGCTAAAATAGAGCCCAGCGCAATAGTGACTATAAAGTCGAACACGTTCCATTTAGAAAGCGTACGCTTACCCGATATACGCAGCCAAAACACCAGCGCTACATAACCCAGCACGCCAATAATAAGTACGCGTATTAAGCCCTGCATATCATCAAAAAACATAGTTACTCCCTGTAGTTAAAATTACGTATAGCCTTTAGTTAAACCGTACATGCTTACAAATTAAAACTGTATGAATAAGATAGGCAATAGTAATTTAAAGCAGTTTAAATTTAGACGATGGTTGATTATGATAACTTAAGCATTATATCTAAGTTTTCGCTTCTTAATTTATACAAAGGATTACCATGTCTAGCTATAACGAATCGCCAGAGCAAATTGAACAGGCCACTAAAGGCTATGTGATGCAGCAAACTATGTTGCGTATTAAAGATCCCAAACCGTCGCTCGAATTTTATCAAAATGTATTAGGTATGAAGCTGTTAGGTAAGTATGACTTTCCTGAAATGAAGTTTACACTGTACTTTTTAGGCTACGAGCCAGAGCAGCCGCAAGGTGATGATAAAACCAAAGCTAAATGGGTATTTGGTCGCCCTGCACTAATCGAGCTTACCCATAACTGGGGTACAGAAGACGACGATAGCTTTGAGGGCTACCACAGCGGTAACCAAGAGCCTAAAGGCTTTGGCCATATTGGTATTAGCGTACCCGATGTATACGCCGCGAGTGAGCGCTTTGCAAAATACGATGTAGAATTTGTTAAAAAGCCAGATGATGGTTCAATGAAGGGCTTAGCATTTATAAAAGACCCTGACGGCTACTGGATTGAAATACTTTCACCTGAGGGCATTACCGATATTATTTTTGGTAAATAACTTTAACCCTTGATAAACCAGTTACCACATACTAAAAAGCCAGCTAATGAGCTGGCTTTTTCTGTTTTTAAATAAGGGTTAGCTTATTTACGCAGGGCGTCTATTCGCGCATCAAGCGGTGGGTGAGATGAAAACAGTTCAGCCATCCCTTTACCACTTGCTATACCAAAGGCCATCATGGAGCCTTGTAATTGTGAAGGATGGTTTTGCTTTAACCGCTCAAGAGCTGAGCGCATTTTGTCTGCACCTACTAATTTAGCTGCGCCGCTGTCGGCTGCAAATTCACGCTTACGGCTGTAACTTGCTACCACTATGCTTGCAAGCACACCAAATACAACTTGGAATAACATGTCGAATAAAAAGTAAGACCAGCTACTACCGCCCTCTTCTTCATCGCCATTTAAAAAGTTATCAACTATGCCTGCCAGTACTTTTGCGGCAAATATTACAAAGGTATTTACCACGCCTTGTATTAGCGTAAGTGTAACCATGTCGCCATTAGCAACGTGCGATACTTCGTGGGCAAGTACGGCTTCGGCTTGGTCTTGATTCATGTTATGTAATAAACCTGTGCTAACCGCCACCAGCGAGTTGTTTTTACTTGGGCCAGTTGCAAAGGCGTTCATTTCTGGGCTATCGTAAATTGCTACTTCAGGCATTTTTATACCTGCTTTTTGCGCTTGTGCTGATACAGTTTGTACAAGCCAGTGCTCGGTTTCGGTGCGTGGTTGAGTAATTACCTGTGCGCCTGTTGATTTTTTAGCAATCCACTTAGACATAAATAACGAAATAAACGAGCCACCAAAGCCAAATACAGAGGCTATAAGTAATATTCCGCCAAGGCTACGATGGCTTAAACCCAGCGCGCTCATTATTATTGAAAGCACTACACCTAATACCAACATAACCGCTAGGTTAGTTAATAAAAACAAAAATATACGTTTCATATTGTCCTCACAAAAATAGGTTTGATCACCGAACATAAAATTAAATTAGGTTAAAGCAATCATTACGTCATGACACACTATGTCATGGCGTTGAGGCTATTCTGTGACAAACTATGTCATAACGCAAGGGTTATTTGCAGGTTTATTAATAAATTTTTTGAGGAGTTTAAATAGAGAATAAAGTGTAGCGTAACGCAGTTATTAAACCTCGTTACGCCAATAAAAACAATTAGTTGCTGGTTATGCCGCTACTTGTAATGCAATTATTAATTGTTGCCATATCTGTAGGAAAACCGCGCTCTTTTGCGAGTAATTGTGCCACCTTGGTTATATCTGCATGGTTGTGTTGTTGAAGATACGTCCACTGGTGATGAGTACGATGCTCATTTATGTGCGCATCGTCGCTTATTAGGCCAAGTTTAGTAAATTCAGCCACTATTTCATCAGCAGCGATTAAGGTAGATGACGCTTTGACGTTTTCCGCTCGTGCGTAGCTAATATGCGAATATAAGCTAACATCTGCAACGCGCAAGGTGTCGTCTTCTCCTGGGATTTGCTGGCCACCAAACAAGGCATTGTTTTGCGTGTTGGCGTTTTTAAATGCCGGAACAAACTCGGCTACATAATCAATGGCTTTTTGACTACGTGCTTTTAGTACCTGCTGATCCCACCCATTGTTTATGTAATTTAAGTATTTAGCTGGCAATTGCGGCTGTGCACTTTGCTCGTTGGTATCGGCTAGGCCATCGTTAAACAAGGTAATTGAGTTGGTCATACCATGAATTTGATAATAGCCATTAGGATAAGGCGTTAGCTGTGCCATGCCCTCTGGCGTGCCACGATTACCATAAATAATAATTTCTGGAATTTGACCGCCAGCACCTTGCCAATGCGTAATGTAAGAGGCTTTAAATTCGACCATACGTTTGGCCTCTACACCTACCATGTCATCTACAATACCGGTTTGAAAGCCACAGGCATTAATTAGGTAGTCTACCTCTACTGTTTGCGAAGTGTCGCTTTGGTTGTTTTGGTATTCAATTTTCCAGGTTGGCGATTGGTTATTAGCACTGGTTTGCTCAACTTGGCTAACTTGCTTTACCTCTGTGCTGGTAAGTACATTAGCGTGTTCGTAATGGGCAAGCGCAAGTTGGGCGCTGGCCGATAACCTAAAAATATTCCACCCGTATTCTTGCGCAACAATTAGCGGGTATTTTACTTTGTTTAAGTTAAGGTGCTTAGCAACGGGGATCATCCACTCATCTAGCGTTTTAGGCTCACTAACCTGCTCTTTTTTACTCAGCGCTATCATTTGCTCATGACTATACAGCTGGTAGTAATTGTCGGGTTCACCTAGTACTTTGTTGTTAGGGTCTTGCTCAACTAACTCTTTATACGCGTTGGTGATTTTATTTAATCGTGGTAGTAAATCATCGGGTGAGTCGTTATCGCGCGTTGGCACTGCAAACACGGTTGGGCGTACGTCTATGGTGTAGGGGTATAGCCGTAAAATATCAATACATTGTTTGAGTAAATCTATGCAGTCTTCGTCTGGTATTTCACGGTATAAATTACCACCGGCATGTAAATGGCACATAGGTGGGCCATCTATAAGTGACTTTTTTTTCTCAAAAATAGTGGTCTGAATCCCTAGCGCTGCCAATCGAATAGCTATTGTTGCCCCTGCTGTGCCGCCACCTAAAATGCCCACACGGGTTTTAGGCTGAGCACTTGGCTTTACCTCGGGTTCACCCGTTACCTGTGTGTTTTGAGCGAAGCGTTTAATATATGGGTGCGTCATGTAGCGGTTTATTTCCTTAGTAACAATAGCTTTAACTTGTAATATGTGTACTAAAGGGGGTAATTTCAAGGCGTAAATACAATTAATAAGCTCATGTATTTAATATAAAAACTGCTTTGCATTTAAAAACGCAAAGCAGTCACAATTAGCTCTGTATATTGAGGGTATTAAGTAAGGTTTTGTATATTTGTAGTTTAGGGGTTTGCTCGCTGTATGGGCTTATAGCCAAAATAGGAAATGGCAAACGTGCTTTTAACGAATCAAGGTTAGCTTGGTATTCGTCCATATTTGGGTCAACTTGGTTGGCAATCCAGCCTACGCAGTTAATACCTAAACTTTGCATATGGGCAGCGGTAAGTAAAGCATGGTTTAAGCATCCTAGTTTCATGCCTACTACTAAAATTACGGGTAGTTGCTCGTCCTTAACCCAGTCGTATAAATAATCGGTATTATTAATTGGCAGAGCCCAGCCACCAGCGCCTTCGGTTAGGTGGTAATCGGCACCTTGCTGTTTTAGTGTTGAGTACGCTGCGCTTAGTTTATCGAGCGTAATGTTAACCCCTACTTGCTCTGCGGCTATGTGCGGCGCAATAGGCGGCGCAAAGGCAAAGGGGTTTATTACATCGTATTTGGCACTGACCGTGGCGCTTTCCATTAGCATTAGTGCATCGGCGTTTACTAGCTGATCAAATGCCATTTCGCAGCCTGCGGCAAGTGGCTTAAAGCCAATTGCGTTTTTTTTATGTTGGGCAAGTAGCTTTAATAGCAAACTAGTCACGTGGGTTTTTCCGGCGTCGGTGTCGGTACCGGTAATAAAAAATTCTTTCATTTTACTGCCTTGATTAATTTTAATATTAGCTACTCATGGCTTTTTTGTAATGATAACAATACCACATGGTAAGATACACACGCTTGATTGTTTAAAAGCGGATACGCATTGCATACCCGTTGTAGCGCCGACTTAGTTAATAACCCTTGGCGTGAATTAGCATGATTTTGCGTTGTAGCACCAATGGCTTTAATAGATTTAATGGCTTTTAACGGGCTTGAATAACAATCGGTATAAATTACTTTTTGTGAGCTATTAATACTAAACCCCGCATTTTGGACCGACTGGTTTATATAAGCGTGTGTATTAAAGGTATTTATATGGCTACGGTTATCAAGCGCTGCAAACGCTGTTTTAATTTCGTTAAGCGAGCCCGCCACTACGGTACTTATATAAGCCTGCCCGCCAGGCTTTAAGCTTTTATAAAGCGCCTGCATTAATTTTTCAAAATTAGCCGACCACTGCACTGCAAAATTACTAAATATGGCGTCAATACTGCTTGCTTGTAGCGGCAGGTTATCCATATCGGCGCAAATTTTTGGGTTAGTTAATGCAGCGCTTTTAAGCATGTTTAAGCTTAAATCTATCGCGATGACTTGGCCGTATAGTTTGCTTAGCTGCGAGGTATTAACAAGTGGGCCAGCTCCTAAATCTACACAGCGCTTATTTTGGTTGTAAGGCTGGGAGTTTATTAATTTAAATAAATCGCTTGCTGCCTGTTTTTGTACATTGGCATGGCTGTTGTACTTCTCAGCTGCTTTAGAAAACTTATCACTCGCCCCCTTTTTAAGCGCTGTATGAGGGCGTACTTGCTCAGCACTTTGTATAAGCGCACTATTTTTTGAAGCCCCATTTATAGGTAAAAGCGCGGGCTTTTTATTTAAAGCTTGCTTACTGTGGGTATGAGCTAAAGCCTGCGCGATCATGCTATTGCGCCTTTTAAGTGCTCAACAAGTGCTCTTATATCTGCATGGGTATGCGCCGCTGTTAAGGTTACACGTAACCGCGCGGTATTATGCGCAACCGTGGGTGGGCGAATAGCGGTTAGCCAAATACCCTGCTGTTTAAGCCTTTGTGCTGCGTGTAACGTTTGCTCGGCGCAGCCAAGTACAATGGGCTGAATAGCGGTGTTTGACTCCATTACCGCAATGGCGTGTTGTTTACAAAGCTGCTTAAAAAAAGCAATGTTACTACTAAGCTGCTCGCGTTTAACATCTGCACTTTTAATGGCTT
>NZ_AUTO01000256.1:0-30111 GCF_000498055.1 Pseudoalteromonas sp. TB51 | reverse complement strand
CTGCCATAAGCGGCGACATAGCGGTTGAATACGTGTAGTCGCGGTTAAACTGCAGCATGTAATTAATAAATTGGTTATTTGCTAATACACAGGCCCCGCTGCTTGCTACTGCTTTTCCAAAGGTAATAACCAGTATATCGGGAAGTGCTAAGCCTTCATCTAATAATGCCTCACAGCTACCTAAACCGGTTTTACCTAGTGCGCCAAAACCATGTGCATCGTCAATCATAAGCCAGGCATTGTGCTCTTTAGCTAAAGCAAGCAGCTCTTTTATGGGGGCGGTGTCGCCATCCATCGAAAACACCCCTTCGCTAATAATTAGCTTATTGTGTGCTTTTGATTTTTCGAGCCGCGAACGTAAATGCTTTAAATCATTATGGTTAAAGCGGATCAATGCGGCATTTGAGTGCATTGCGCCGTCAATCAAACTGGCGTGGTTGAGTTTATCTTGAAAAATTGCACTGTTTTGCGCCGCACTTTTATCGTTAAACAGCGCTTTAATTACACTGCTATTTGCACTAAAGCCCGAGTTAAACAACATGCCAGCTTCGTAGCCAAGTGCACTACATAAGTATTGCTCAAGCTGTTGTTGCTGCGCCTGATACCCAGTTACTAAGGGTGAGCTGTGGCTACCGAGTACGTTGTTTTGCTCAAGGTTAATACTGCAATCACCAAAGCCTAGGTAATCATTACTGGCAAAATTAAGGTACGTTGCGTTATTTACCGTAATGGTACCTGCTGTGGCGCGCTGCACCACATGGCGTTTACGCAATAACGCATGTTGCTGTTGTTGCTGCAAATGCGTATTTAAAAATTCAAATGGCATAAAAGGTAAGCTTAGGCTTCGTAAAATAAGGCTGACGTTGCTTTATCGGCCACTTGCGATGACAGCGATGCGGCAACGGCTTCGTCTGAGTAGTCTTGGTGTTTTTCTGGGTTCATGCCTAATTTTTTAATTAGCTTCATGTCGGCATCGGCCTCTGGGTTTTCGGTTGTGAGTAGCTTATCACCATAAAATATTGAGTTAGCGCCTGCAAAAAAGCACATTGATTGCATTTGCTCGTTCATGGCGCTGCGACCTGCTGATAAACGCACATAGCTGTGTGGCATCATAATACGGGCAGTAGCTATGGTACGTATAAATTCAAAATGATCTAAATCGTCTACGTTTTCAAGCGGTGTGCCTTTTACTTTTACCAGCATATTAATAGGTACGCTTTCTGGTTGCTGCGGTAAATTTGCCAGCTGCATTAATAAACCGTAACGGTCGTTTGCTTGCTCGCCCATACCGACTATACCGCCTGAGCATACTTTCATGCCGGCGTCGCGTACGTGATCTATGGTGTTTAATCTGTCTTCAAAGGTACGCGTTGATATAATTTGCTCGTAATATTCAGGCGAAGTGTCGAGGTTATGATTGTAGTAATCAAGCCCTGCGCTACTTAGCTCATGTGCTTTTTCGTTGGTAAGTTTACCAAGCGTCATACAGGTTTCTAGGCCAAGTTCTTTTACTTCTTTAACCATTTTAGAAATATACGGCATGTCTCTGTCTTTTGGATCTGACCATGCTGCACCCATACAAAAACGGGTTGCGCCTTTTTGTTTAGCTAGGCGTGCTTGCTCTACCACTTTTTCTACTTCTAGTAGTCGCTCGCGCTCTAAGTCGGTTTTATAATGCCCCGATTGCGGACAGTATTTACAATCCTCTGGGCAAGCCCCTGTTTTAATAGATAATAAAGTAGATATTTGTACTTCGTTAGGATTAAAATTAGCGCGATGAACCGATGCCGCTTTAAATAATAAATCGTTAAATGGCATTTCAAATAATGCCTTTACTTGGGCGTGGGTCCAATCGTGGCGAACAGGTGCAAGTTCCATAGTAGTCTCTTATTTTTCTCAGTGGTGATGTTGGATTAGTCTACGTCTTGAAGTACCATTGTCAACGAAACCCACCACGTTAAAGTTTACATATGAATAAAAAACAAACGATTGACCTTGATTTTGATCGTGACCATATTTGGCACCCTTACACATCAATGACGCAGCCTATTCCGGTTTACCCTGTTACTCATGCAAATCATAATTTAATTTACCTAGAAACCGGCGAGCAACTCATTGATGGCATGGCCTCATGGTGGAGCGCAATTCATGGCTATAATCATCCGGTACTAAATAACGCCATGATTGAACAAATTAATAGTATGAGCCATGTAATGTTTGGCGGCATTACCCATAACAGCGCGGTAGAGCTGTGTAAAAGGCTTATTACAATTACCCCAAAAAGTTTAACTAAGGTGTTTTTAGCCGATAGCGGCTCGGTAAGTGTAGAAGTAGCGATTAAAATGGCGCTGCAATATTGGTTAAGCCAAGGGTTTACAACTAAGCAAAAATTAATGACGCCGTATAAGGGTTATCATGGTGATACATTTGCCGCTATGAGCGTGTGCGATCCGGTTAATTCTATGCACAGTTTGTATAAAGGTTTTTTACCAGAGCATGTGTTTGTACCCGCCCCTGTAAGTAAATTTGATGGCGAGTTTAACCAAGCAGAAGCCCAAACACTTGAACAATACTTTAAAACGCACCACCACGAGGTAGCCGCCTTTATTATTGAGCCCATAGTTCAAAACGCCGGCGGCATGAACTTTTATCACCCCGCGTATTTAGCCTGCGTTCGTAAATTATGCACGCAATATAATGTATTACTGATTTGCGATGAAATAGCCACAGGGTTTGGCCGCACAGGTAAATTATTTGCTGTAGAGCACGCTAATATAGAGCCAGATATTTTATGTATTGGTAAAGCCCTTACCGGTGGCTCAATGACCCTTTCGGCTACATTAACCAGTGATAAAATAGCCATAGGCATTAGTGAAGGCGAAGCCGGCGTTTTGATGCACGGACCTACATTTATGGGCAACCCGCTTGCCTGTGCGGTTGCGTGCGCCAGTATAGATTTACTTTTAGCGCAGGATTGGCAACAACGCATTAGCGATATAAACACTCAACTACAACAGCTTAAAAAGTGCAATGAATTAGATGCTGTTGCCAATGTGCGTACCTTAGGCGCAATAGGTGTTGTAGAGCTAACTGATGCTGCTGGCAATGTAGATGTTGCTAAAATTCAAGCCTTTTTTGTAGAACAAGGCGTATGGATTAGACCCTTTGGTAAACTTATTTACCTAATGCCCCCGTATATAAGTGACTCAGCCAGTATAAACACCTTATGTGATGCCATTTACACTGCAATTGCAGGTAAGCATTACTGCTAAGCGTTAAATTATACCTAAGAGGCATAGTCATTATTTGCCTGTTAGGTATTAATTTTGCTCAGGTTTTGAGCTTTGCATTGACGTATTTGTTATATTGATTTTAGTAAATATTACGGATATGATAATGTCTATCATTTACAATTACCTTTTCGGACTCTTTACTATGAAACACCTTTCTAAATCTGTAAAAACATTAGGTGCAAGCTTATTGTTAGCTTCTGCTTTTGTAACGCAACCGGCGCTAGCTAACGGCCCAATTGGTGAGCACGTAAACCATTTACAAGAAAACATTAAAGACTATTCAGAAGAAGTTGAATGGATGGTTGGTAAAGTAGACACCATGGTAACTGACTACAGCAAAAGCGGTGCTAAGGCTGTAAACAGCGACGATTTAATTGAATATTGGGAGTCGGTTAAGTTTCACAGCGCTATTGAAACTAACTTTGTGCCTGTATATGCCTCAATTTGGCAAGGTATTTATGGTGTAAAAATGGCCATTGATAACAACAAGCCTGCCCAAGAAGTGCGCAATCAGCAAAAAGCCATGAACATAGCCTTGTGGCAAGGTCTTGGTGCTGTTAAGCTTGCGGCAAAATTCCAGCAAAAAGGCTTACTTGATACAGTTAAAGCCACTGCTACAGAAGGCATGACCCAAAGTGCCACCATTGACGAAATCAAGCACAAGCTTGACCGTGTTGTTGCTAAATTTGCAGAGCGCTTAAACGAAGAAGCCACTGAAATTGTTCACGATACGTATTTACACCTTTTTGAAGGCGTAGAAGGTACGCTTATCGAACAAGATGCAAAACTAGTAGAAGTGCTGGAAAAAGATTTTAACGTAACACTACCGCAAACAATTAAAAGCGCTAAAAGCGTTGATGAAGTACGTGACGTGGTAAGTGATATGCACACTAAATTAGACCGCGCTAAAACGCTAATAGAAAAAGCGGAGAAGTCGCGTAAGGATGTTTTTTAAGTGAAGCGTAGGACCTTTATACAAGGCCTAGCTGCGTTAGGGGTTGTTGGCGCTTTGCCACTGCCCCTTTCTCGCGCACTAGCTGCCGATATAGCAAACCCAGTTTCTGTTGATAATTTACCAAAGCTTAAAGGTGATTTAACCTTATACCTAGGCCGTGGTGAAGGTGGTTTGTATGAAAATGTATTACAAGCGATTCAGAAAAAAAATCCTGACTTTAACTTAGCTATTCGCCGCGGTCCGACTGCTGCACTTGCCAATACTATTGTGGCAGAGGCAAAGGCAGGTGTACGCCGTGCCGATTTATTTTGGGCGGTTGACTCAGGCGCTATTGGCCTAGTTACCGATGCAGGCCTTGCAAAGCCCCTACCGAGTGATTTATCTGCACAGTTACAACCGCAATTTAGATACGATCAATGGGCGCCGGTTACCGGTCGGATCAGAACCTTGCCGTATAACACATCGCGTTTAACTAAAGATCAAATTCCAACAAGCATAATGGACATTGCAGATAGCGATTTATCAATTGGTTGGGCGCCTGCTTATGCATCGTTTCAATCGTTTGTTACCGCTATGCGTATTTTAGAAGGCGATGATAAAACTGCTAAATGGCTTAAAAAAGTTAAAAAGCGCGCTAAAACATACGCCGGTGAACTCGGTGTTGTAATGGCGGTAGAACGTGGTGAAGTAGATATTGGTTTTGCTAATCACTACTACACGCTGCGTCTTAAATCGGGTAAACCAGATGCTAAATTAGACTTAGCCTTTACCGAGCAAGATGCAGGTTGTTTAGTCAATGCCTCGGGTATTTTAACGCTAAACGATGACCCACTTGCTACTAACTTTATGCGTTACTTATTAAGCGAAGAAGTACAAGGTTATTTAGCCCGAGAAGCGTATGAAATACCGCTTGTTAATGGCATTACTCAACCGGCAGGCTTACCGTCGCTGAGTGACATATCTCCACCAAAGGTTGATTTAACTCAACTTGCGGATTTACGCCCCACCATCAACTTGATGCGCAACAACGGCGTTTTATAAATGCGAATACCTGCTTCTTACCCAATGGCGCTGCTTGCAGCGCTCATTACGATTACCCCTGTTTATATTTTAATTACCCTTGCTAGCGACTCCAGTACCCTTTTTGACAGTCATAATTTAAAAATACTGGGCAATACGTTATCGCTAATGGGCTTAACCGTATTAGGCTCAATTTTGATTGGGGTACCACTGGCTTTTATAAGTGCTTATGTGCATTTGCCTTTTAAAAAAATATGGCTGGTGATTTTTGCCGCGCCCTTGGCTATTCCAAGTTATATTGGCGCATTTACTTTGTACGCTGCGTTTGGCCCAGGGGGTGAAATAAATAACCTACTTGGCTTTGAAACCCCACCCATGTACGGGTTAAGCGGTGCAGCCATTGTAATGACCTTATATACCTTCCCTTTTGTAATGATGACCACACGCTCGTCATTGCTCAGTTTAGATGCCAGCATGGTAAATGCAGCGCGCACCTTGGGTATGTCTATGACACAAAGTGTGTTTAAAGTAATTTTACCCCGTGTAGTTAACGGTATTGCAGCGGGCTCATTATTAGTGGCGCTGTATACACTTTCAGACTTTGGTACACCCGCAATGATGCGCCTAGACACCTTTACCCGGGTAATTTACGTAGAATACAATGCGTTTGCATTAGGGCGTGCGGCAATGTTGTCGCTGCAATTAATGGTTATTGTTGGCTTTTTACTTTTAATAGAATCACAAATAAAAACCGCCTCTGAACGACACGGTCGCCCACTGGTTTTATTTCCCACTAAATGGCAAATAACCGCAATGATTGCTGCGTTTGGCCCTATTTTATTGTTAGCTATTGGTTTACCGCTGGCGATATTTTTTGTTTGGCTAGCACGCGATGGTTACAGCAATTTTGACTTTAGCATAGCGTGGAACTCAGCGTATGCCTCAGCCATTGCTGCCNGGTTATTGTGGCTATTCCTGTTGCTCATGCCGCATTAAGTGGAAAAGCCGGCAGAATAATGGAGCGTGTTACCTATTTTGGTTTTGGTATTCCTGGCATTGTGATGGGCACCGCGCTGGTATATGGCGGCTTGCAACTCCCTTTTTTATATCAAACATTAGCGCTTCTGATTATTGCTTACATGCTACGATTTTTACCGCTTGCCGTTGGCTCTATTCGCACCAGTACAGAGCATTTAGATCAAAGCTTAATAAAGTCTGCTCGCGTATTAGGCGCAAGCCCGCGTGAAGCCTTTACTCGCATTACCTTGCCGCTAACAATGCGTGGTATTATTGCCGGTGCTGCATTGGTATTTTTAGAATCAATGCGCGAGCTTGAAGCAACGCTATTGCTAGGCCCGACCGGGTTCGAAACCCTTTCAACCTATTTATGGCGTGTGTACGAAGCCGGTTATTTTGGCCGTGCTGCCATTCCCGGTTTATTGTTAGTGGTGATTTCTGCCTGTGGCTTAGCTATTATGATGTCTGGCGAAAAACGTAACCAACTAGAACATTGAGGATTTAAAAACAAATGCTATCTGTAAGCCAGTTGTCTATAGATTACGGCAGTAACCGTGTAGTAAGCGATTTAAATATATCGTTAGGTGAAAATGAAATTCTCATGCTAGTAGGCCCTACGGGCTGCGGTAAAAGTACAATATTGCAAGCACTTGCAGGGCTTATCCCCATTAGCGAGGGTGAAATAAACGTAGGCAAATGGCGCGCAACGCCAAAACGTAATGTGCCCCCTGAAAAACGCAGTGTTGGTATGGTGTTTCAAGATTTTGCATTGTTTCCTCATTTAACGGTTGAGCAAAACATTTGTTTTAGATTAAAAGACACCGCCATTGCCGATCATTGGATTAAACTACTTGGTCTAAATGATTTTAGAGCAAAAAAGCCAGCCACCCTCTCTGGTGGTCAAAAACAGCGCGTAGCACTTGCGCGTACACTTGCTCACCAGCCAGATTTTGTGTTACTTGATGAACCACTTTCTAACCTTGATGCCGCATTAAAAGATATGCTGCGCTGGGATATAAGAAACGCCCTAAAAGAAGCGGGAGTGCCTGCCGTGTGGGTTACTCACGACCAAGAAGAAGCGCTTTCGGTAGGTGACCGTGTAGGTGTATTACAAAACGGTAAAATACAGCAACTCGACAGCCCTGAACAATGTTTTAGCATGCCAAACAACCGCTTTGTAGCGCGCTTTTTAGGTGAGGCAAGCTTTATTGCTGGGCAGTTTGAAAATGGCCAAGCAACCACTAGCATTGGCGTAGCACCAGGGCAAGGTATAGACTGCGACAGTGGCGATGTAGATGTGTTGCTTCGCCCTGACGATGTACAGCTTATTCAAAACTTAAATCAACCTAACGGTGAAGTTGTTTGGGTACGTTTTGAAGGTGGCAGCCGTTTATGTGCGGTTAAATTAAGCTGTAATACGCTCGTTACTAGCCGTGTAAGCCACGAGGTTGTGGTTAACCCGGGTGACAGCGTTCATGTATCTATTGTTACTACTCACCCGCTGGCTGTGTATAAAAAACAATAATTAAACTATGAGGTAGCTATGTCTAAACAGGGCCCTAATCCAAATAACCCTGCCCCTGTTGAGGGCTTTCCTCAGGTTGGCTTTTTAAAAAACTTTATTACCTCGCCTAATATAGTGGTGGGTGATTATACCTATTACGACGATCCTGACGGCCCTGAAAACTTCGAAAAAAATGTCCTTTACCATTTCGATTTTATTAAAGATCGTCTCATTATTGGAAAGTTTTGCGCCATAGCTAAAAACGTGACCTTTATAATGAACGGCGCTAATCATCAAACCGCGGGGTTTTCTACCTATCCATTTTTTATATTTGGCAACGGCTGGGAAAAANAAAATCGGCCCCGCAGGCTGGCGAGTTACCCTTTAAAGGCAATACGGTTATCGGTCACGATGTATGGATTGGTTATGACGCAACTATAATGCCAGGGGTAAATATTGGCAGTGGCTCTATCATTGCAAGTAAATCGGTGGTTACCTGCGATGTACCCCCTTATAGCGTGGTAGGTGGTAATCCGGCAAAAGTAATTAAGCCCAGGTTTGATAGCAACACAATAAATACGTTATTAGACATAGCTTGGTGGGATTGGAGCAATGAAAAAATCACTGCTCATCTAGATGCTATTACTCAGTGTGATTTAAGCGCTTTAATAAAGCTTAAATAACCCATAAGTAACACTCACCTACCACTCAAACATGTACGCCATTTTACTAATGGTTTTTAAAGGCACGTTATGCGTGTTGCGCTTAGCGTATAAATGCTGCATAGACTTGTCTTTTACTTCACCAACAATAACTTCTTTAACTTGATAACCAAGTGCATGTGCTGCTTGAGAGTACGCAATAAACTCCCATTTTTTTATATTGGTGTTATCAACAATTACAAGCGGAATATTTTGCGCTAAAGCATTTATAAAGCGCGCTAAATTTAAATTATGATATTGCGGTAGTTTAAATTTATCAAAGTGATACTCGCCCTGTTCATTGACAAAGTAGTCATCGGTTGAACAAATTAAATACTGGCTTGTATCTACTCCACCAAGCTCATCGGCTAGGGTTTGTGCATAGTAAGACTTACCACTTCCTGGTAGCCCTCTTAAAATAAAAACTTGTTTCATAGCATCCATTTCTGGGTAATGGTAAATATTAAATAGTTAAAATTATGATGTGCTGATTTACCGGCTTAATTGTTACTTATTATTTCATCATTGTAAGCCATTAGAATAACGCTGAAGCAGTTAGCGCGCCCACTAGCTTACACATTTTGCTCGGTAATTAAATAGCCGCAAGGTTGGCTAATTTCAATCCGTAGAGACAACACGCAGTAATAATGCCACAAAATCACTAAATTTCAGAGCACCAAATAACAATAGTGGTAATTTAAAGCAAAAAACGCTTTAAAAGTAACCCACTTGCATAAAAACTTTTAAAGAGTTGCTCACAATAGTTTTTTTATTTTATTTAACTAGGTAAGATACACGGTTCAAGTTCAACGCACTAAATTTAACCGCTGCGTTGAGTAGTTAATATTATACAGTTAGGCAACTTATATCATTGGAGTGAAGATGAGCCATTTAGCGATTTCAGAGCTATTAAAAGGCAATGTTGCGGTAGACAGCCAAGTAACAGTAAAAGGCTGGATCCGTACACGCCGCGATTCAAAAGCAGGAATATCATTTTTAGCCGTTCATGACGGTTCGTGTTTTGATCCTATTCAAGCGGTAGTTCCTAATTCACTAAATAATTATGATGAAGTTACTAGCTTAACAGCCGGTTGTTCTGTGTCGGTTACTGGTGTGTTAGTGCAATCTGCAGGTAAAGGTCAGTCATTTGAAATTCAAGCTAATTCTGTAACAGTTTTAGGTTGGGTAGAAAACCCAGATTCATACCCTATGGCCGCTAAGCGCCACAGCATTGAGTATTTACGTGAGCACGCTCACCTTCGCCCACGTACAAACATGATAGGTGCAGTAACACGTGTGCGTAACTGTTTAGCGCAAGCAATTCACCGTTTTTACCACGAGCAAGGCTTTTACTGGATCAGCACCCCAATCATTACAGCCAGTGACTGTGAAGGCGCAGGTGAAATGTTCCGCGTATCAACACTTGATATGCAAAATTTGCCACGCACTGATAAAGGCGACGTTGATTACAGCGAAGACTTTTTTGGTAAAGAAGCCTTTTTAACGGTATCTGGCCAGTTAAATGGTGAAACATACGCATCGGCTATGTCAAAAATTTACACCTTTGGCCCAACATTCCGTGCAGAAAACTCAAACACGTCTCGTCACTTGGCTGAGTTTTGGATGGTTGAACCTGAAGTAGCATTTGCTGATTTAGAAGATATTGCAAAACTTGCTGAAAACATGCTTAAGTACGTATTTAAAGCGGTACTTGAAGAGCGCCGTGACGATATGGAATTTTTTGCACAACGTATCGAAAAAACAGCAATTAGCCGTTTAGAAGAGTTTGTAGAAAAAGACTTTGCCCAAGTTGATTACACTGACGCCGTAGAAATACTTAAATCATGTGGTAAAAAGTTTGAGTACGCCGTTGAATGGGGTGTAGATTTACAATCTGAGCACGAGCGCTACTTAGCTGAAGAGCACTTTAAGGCACCGGTTGTTATTAAAAACTACCCGCGCGATATTAAAGCGTTTTACATGCGCCAAAACGAAGACGGTAAAACCGTTGCCGCTATGGACGTTGTAGCACCAGGCATTGGTGAAATTATTGGTGGTTCACAACGTGAAGAGCGCCTTGATGTGCTTGATGCGCGTTTAGATGAAATGGGCTTAAACAAAGAAGATTACAGCTGGTACCGCGATTTACGTAAATACGGTAGCGTGCCACACTCTGGCTTTGGTCTAGGTTTTGAACGCCTAGTTGCTTATGTTACTGGTATGGGCAACGTACGTGATGTAATTGCCTTCCCTCGTACTAAAGGCAGCGCAACGTACTAATCAAATTAATTGATTTTAAAAGCCAGCTTTTTTGCTGGCTTTTTAATGCCTGTTGTTTTTAATTATGGCTTTGTTAAATACTGTTTATAAATTAGAGATTTATAAATTTTGAACTATAGTTTTATAACGTATTCGTTATTTGGCTAATAGCATGATAAAAAACCTTATTTTAGCAGCCACCGTACTGCTTTCTTCCTCTAACATTGCAACATCAGTTTCTGATATTGCCCCCGATCACAAGCCTTTACTTATTGGCGGCTCTTCTTCGGTCTCGCACCTATTGCATTTATTAAAGCCCAACTATGAAGAGCAAACTAATACGGCCATGCAAGTCCGCTCTATGGGCAGTACTAAAGGCATTAAAGCCATAGCACAAAACATTATTGATATTGGTGCTTCATCGCGCTATTTAACCAATGAAGAGCAAGAGCAATACCCTCATGTACGTCAAATTGTTATTGCGCAAGATGCGCTGGTATTTTTTACTAACAAAAAAAATAACATTGATTCGCTAAGCGTAGAGCAGCTCAGCGACATTTATGCGGGCAAATATAAAACGTGGCAAGAAGTTAACCCAAATTATAAACCAGAGACACAAAGAGATAATAAAATTCTCCTGTTTAGTAAGGCCTATAACCATGGCACATTTGATATTTTATTAGAGTTTTTAAACCTATCTTTTATGCGGGTTCCAAATGGTAATACAATTAAACTAAAGCAGGCAGGTAACCACGGGTTATTTCCTAAAATGGAAGTGCAAATGTATGACGAATTTAACCAAGCCCTTGGCATAGTACAACGCATGCCCAATGCCATTGCTTTTGACTCTTACGGCGCAGTCTCGCAGCTGCAGGGCTCTAAAAAAATAAATAAAATAAATTTACTCGGTATCAATGGCGTTAACGTTTCAGATGAAACTATTAAAAATGGTGAATATACGTTTGTTCGCCCCCTAATTTTATTGGTAAATAGCCAATCTAGCCGCTCTGTAGAACAAGCAGAGCTGCTGCTCAATTTATTAAAAGATAAGCGTGTTTTAGATACTTTGTCAGCCCATCACTATTCTATGCTTGAGGTGGAATAAAAAAAGCCGCAGGAACCTAAGTTCACCGCGGCTTTACAACCAGAATATGTTTATAGCGCGTTTTCAAGCTGCGGTAATACCTCAAATAAATCAGCAACCAGGCCGTAATCTGCCACCTGAAATATAGGTGCGTCAGGGTCTTTATTAATCGCCACAATAACTTTTGAGTCTTTCATACCTGCTAAATGTTGAATAGCACCACTTATGCCCACGGCAATATACAGATTAGGCGCCACTATTTTACCCGTTTGCCCTACTTGCATATCGTTAGGTACAAAACCTGCATCAACGGCAGCACGAGACGCACCAATTGCAGCGCCTAACTTGTCAGCAATACCGTTTAATAAAGCAAAGTTTTCACCATTTTGCATACCACGACCACCCGATATAACTACCTCTGCTGCAGTTAGCTCAGGACGCTCTGACTCGGTTTGTTCAACACTTACAAAGTCACTTAATTGAGTATCACTTAGTGTATCTAATGCATTTATGCTGGCAGGTGATTGTTGGCTTTGTAAGTCAAAACTACTCGCTCGTACGGTGATCACTTTTTTACTATCAAGCGATTTAACTGTGGCAATTGCGTTACCGGCGTAAATGGGGCGTCTAAATGTATCACTATCTATTACTTCTATTATTTCTGACACTTGCGCTACATCTAAAAGCGCTGCAACGCGAGGCATAAAGTTTTTACCTGTGGTGGTTGCACTGGCAACAATATGTGTATAATTATCTGCAATAGTTAAAACAAGCTCAGCCATATTTTCAGCTAACTGATGCTGATAAAGTGCATTATCGGCGGNCGGTGAGTACAGTTGTTACACCTTCAATACTGGCAACCTGTTCGCTCATTGCGCCTACATTTAAACCCGCAATAAGTACATCTATATCAAAGCCTAATTTACTTGCCGCATTAATTGTTTTTGAGGTTTCTGGTTTTAGTGCACCGTTATCGTGCTCTGCAATTACAAGTGTTTTCATTTAAATCACCTTTGCCTCTGTTTTAAGTTTCTCTACCAGCTGGGCTACATCTTCAACAATAATACCGCCACTGCGCTTAGCCGGCTCTTCTACTTTTATTAACTGTACGCGGGGTGTTAAATCAACACCTAACGAATCTGCTGCTATTACATCAAGTGGTTTACGCTTTGCTTTCATTATATTTGGCAGCGATGCATAGCGAGGCTCATTTAAGCGTAAATCGGTAGTTACAATAGCGGGCAGTTTTAGTGCAACAGTTTGCAAGCCACCATCTACCTCACGGGTTACATTCACTGTGTTACCGTTTACATCCACCTTAGAGGCAAACGTACCTTGGCCGCGCTTAGTTAAAGCCGCCAGCATTTGGCCTGTTTGGTTGTTGTCTGAGTCAATAGATTGTTTGCCTAAAATAACCAGTTCTGGGGCTTCTTGCTCAACTAATTTTGCTAATAATTTAGCAATGTGCAGCGATTCTAGTTTTTCATCGGTTTCGATGTGAATGGCTTTATCTGCACCTAATGCAAGTGCGGTGCGTAGCTGCTCTTGCGCTGCTTTTGCACCAATTGTTACCGCTATAACCTCTGTTGCTGTGCCCGCTTCTTTTAATCGAATGGCTTCTTCTATCGCAATTTCACAAAATGGGTTCATTGCCATTTTTACATTTGCTAAGTCAACGTCGCTGTTGTCAGCCTTTACGCGTGCTTTAACGTTGTAATCGATCACTCTTTTTATTGGAACGAGAACTTTCATAGGAACTCCATCTATATTTAAACCTACAAGCTAACGTGTACGTCAACCTATTTATTTTATGAATTCAGACTACTTCCTGTTGACGTAAACGTCAACCTAAAATAACCTTAAAGTATTCACAGCCTGTAACATTTAATGTGCAAGTATTAAAAAGGCTGCATTGCTTATCTAATTTAGCTAAGCCCGTCATTGATTAAGAGGTTATTATGGTCGAACGTGAAACCATGGAATTTGATGTAGTTATTGTAGGTGCGGGCCCAGCCGGCCTTGCCAGTGCAATTAAGCTCGCACAGCTAGCGCAAGAAAAACAACAAGAACAAACTATTTGTGTAGTAGAAAAAGGCTCCGAGGTAGGCGCGCATATTCTTTCAGGTGCTGTATTTGAAACCAAAGCCTTAGATGAGCTTTTGCCTAACTGGCAAGAGCTTGGCGCTCCCGTCACTACACAAGTGACACAGGATGAAATTTATTGGTTTAATAACAGCGAAAAAGCCACTACTCTCCCTCGCTTTGCGACCCCTAAAACATTTCATAATGAAGGTAATTACATTGTTTCTATGGGCAATGTGTGCCGATGGCTTGCCGAGCAAGCTGAAAATTTAGGCGTTGAAATATTCCCAGGCTTTAGCGCTCACTCTTTAATTATTGAGCAAGACACCGTTAAAGGCATTATTACAGGCGATATGGGCGTTGATAAAGACGGCAATGAAAAAGATGGTTATATGCCAGGTATGGAACTTCGCGCTAAATACACTGTATTTGCTGAGGGGTGTCGCGGGCATTTAGGTAAACAGCTTATCAACGAGTTTGCGCTTGATAAAGATGTGTCACCACAGCACTATGGCTTAGGCTTTAAAGAGATTTGGCAAATAGATGCCAGTAAGCACCAGCAAGGTAAAGTAGTGCATGGTACGGGCTGGCCGCTAAGTGGCGATACCAATGGCGGCTCTTTTATGTATCACTGCGATAACAATCAAGTGGTTGTAGGGTTAATTGTTGATTTAAATTATTCTAACCCGCATTTAAGTCCGTTTGATGAGTTTCAACGAATGAAACACCACCCTGTTTTTAAGCAAACCCTTGAAGGGGGTGAACGCATTGCCTATGGCGCCCGTGCAATTGCAAAAGGCGGCCTTCACTCGCTGCCTAAAATGCATTTTGCTGGTGGCTTATTAATAGGTTGCGATGCCGGTACACTCAATTTTGCCAAAATTAAAGGTAACCATACCGCAATGAAATCGGGCATGGTGGCGGCAGAAGTTATTTTTAAAGCGCTGCAAAATGGCCAAGCTAATACTGATTTAGCTGATTATAAAAACGCGTTTGAAAATTCATGGGCTTATAAAGAGCTTTACCAATCGCGTAATTTTGGTCCCGCTATGCATACATTAGGTAAGTTTGCTGGGGGGGCGTATAATACCCTTGATCAAAACATCTTCAGCGGTGCACTGCCCTTTACCTTTAAAGACAACACGCCCGATTACGACACGCTTAAAGATGCAGCTAACAGCCCTCACATTGACTACCCTAAGCCTGATGGCCTACTTAGCTTTGATAAACTCTCTAGCGTGTTTTTATCTAATACTAATCATGAAGAGTCGCAGCCTTACCATTTAAAGCTTAAAGATCCCGCCATTCCTATTGCGGTTAATTTAGTAAAGTTTGACGAGCCCGCACAGCGCTATTGCCCTGCAGGGGTATACGAAGTGCAACAAATTGAAGGTGAAGATCAGTTTGTGATTAATGCTCAAAACTGTGTGCACTGTAAAACCTGCGACATAAAAGACCCAAGCCAAAACATTAATTGGGTAACACCCGAAGGTGCTGGCGGGCCAAACTACCCTAATATGTAACTATTTTATGCACAAAGGTGCATTAAAAACCTATCTTTTACATATAAATTATAAACCTATCCTAAATTGCAGGGGCTTCGGCCCCTTTTTTACGGTATGCTCATAGGTAAGTTTCATAAAGGGAGTATTTAATATGCCGTCGTCAAATGTTGTATTTCGTTTTTTAGCAGAGCCTACCGATGTAAATTTTGGTGGGAAGGTTCATGGTGGTGTGGTCATGAAGTGGATTGACCAAGCGGGTTATGCCTGCGCTGCAGGTTGGAGCGGCCATTATTGCGTTACTGTTTCTGTTGCTGGGGTTAAATTTAGACGCCCTATTTTGGTTGGCCAAATTGTCGAAGTTGAAGCAAAAATTGCGCATACAGGGTCAACAAGTATGCAGATATTTATTCAGGTACGGTGTGGCGATCCTAAAACTCAAAACATGGTAGAAACAAACCACTGTGTTATTAGCTTTGTAGCAATGGACGAAACAGGTTACCCGGTAGAGGTTCCTGCTTTTAAAGCACAAACAGAAGAAGATATTAAATTGGAAAACTACGCTATTAAAATGAAACAAATTGCAATTGAGACAGAAAATTTGCTTCATAAAGTATAAAAGTACAATGTAAAATTCACATAGACCGTGTAAAAGGTACAACCTTTACTTAGAAAACAAAAAACTAAAAAAGTTCACTCTGCTTATAAAAAATACAAAATAGCCGTAAAAATGCCGTATAAGTCGTTTTTACGGCTATTTTGTAACCACAGCCTATTATTGGCATGCTTACTGCAAATAACTAATTGTCGTTTGATAAGTTAAATCAAACATTTATTATTTTTTTAAAGGAGCTATACAATGATTAAAACACTTTCTCTTTCTGCAATTGCTTTAGCAACACTGGGTTTTAACTCTGCAGCACACGCTGACATTACGGATTTTGATTCTCCTCGCATTTATACAGGTGTTGGTTATGGCCAATACTCATTTGAATTTGAAGACAGCGAAAACGACACTGAATTTGATGACGATGCACAAATGCTAAAAGGTTACATTGGTACACAATTTAACGAACACTTTAGCGTTGAGTTAGCTTATCAAAACTTTGATGAAGTGAGCGACATCGACAGCAAAGCAGAAGTTGATGGTGTGTCATTAGCAGCTATTTTAGCGGCTCCGCTTTCTGAAAGCTTTTCAGTATATGCTAAAGGTGGTTGGTTTGAATGGGATGCAGATGTAGAGCAAGAGCTTCCTGTTGGTAGCATTTCAGCATCACAAGACGGCGGCGACGTGTTTTACGGCGCAGGTATTCAATACGCATTTTCTAGCAATGTTCAAATGCGCTTAGAATACGAACGCTACGAACTAGATGATGAAATTGACCCAGAAATGGATGTTGCATCAGTATCAATTCAATACATGTTTTAATTAGCATTTAAAACACTTAAGGGTGAGCCATGTGCTCACCTTTTTGTTGCTAATAAATAATATCCATCCGTAATAATAGCTAATCATATCGCGGCGCTAAACGTGTCGCTCCAGCCTCAAAATAGCTCCACTTAATTTAGCAAATTGGAATAAACACTAATTACTACATTTTAAACCGCTTAGTCTAATACTCGATTAAACCAGCCAGTCTAAAATATAACGCATTAACTGTACTGCTATAAATACTAAATAGAGGTAGAATAGCGCCCTATTTTTTTGTTAACTGAGCATTATGAGCGATTATAGCATTTCGGCTGTTGGCCACATTCAATCCCCTTATAAACAAAAGTTTGCAATACCTAGGCAACCACGTTTAGTGCCTCAAGCTAAAGCCAAACTTATTTTTACTGCTGAGTTTAATCGTGAAGAATTTGTGCGAGGCATTGAAGAATTTAGCCATATTTGGCTATTGTTTAGGTTTCATGAAACCGCCGATAAAGGGTATTCAGCTATGGTGCGCCCACCACGTTTAGGCGGCAATGAGCGCAAAGGCGTTTTTGCAACGCGTGCCACATTTAGACCCAACGCCATTGGGATGAGCGCTGTAAAACTTGAAGGTGTTGAGTATAAAAACGGCCAACTTAGTTTACTGCTTGCTGGTATAGATTTACTCGATGGCACGCCTATTGTGGATATAAAGCCTTACTTACCGTATTCAGATGCAATGCATGACGCCAGTGCCGGTTTTGCCGATACCCGACCAGAAACACAAATGAGTGTAGCGTTTTCACCCGAGGCAATTGACTTTATTGCCAAGCAAACACACTACCCTGAGCTTGAAGATTTTATTGCTAATGTACTAAAACAAGACCCACGCCCTGCCTATAAAAAACAAAAACAAGGCGAGCAAAGTTATGGTATGACACTGTATAATTATAATATACGCTGGCAGGTTAACGGTGAGCATAACTTAGTAACAAGTATAGAAAATAACTAAAAAGTGCAGTTAGCGCTTTAGTGTAAAAGCAAGCGCTGGTAAACTTAGCGCCCTATTAAAAAGAACATATTACTTAATTTCGGAAAAATCATGCGTACCAGTCAATATATACTCGCAACACTTAAAGAAACGCCATCAGATGCTGAAATTGTTTCGCATCAATTAATGCTTAGAGCCGGTATGATCCGTCGCGTCGCTTCGGGTTTATATACATGGTTACCCTCTGGTTTACGCGTGCTTCGTAAAGTAGAAAATATTGTTCGTGAAGAAATGGATAAAGCAGGCGCAATAGAAATGTTGATGCCGGTTATTCAACCTGCTGATTTATGGCAAGAGTCTGGCCGTTGGGAGCAATTTGGTCCTGAACTTGTGCGCTTTAACGACCGCCATAACCGTGAGTTTGCGCTAGGTCCTACGCATGAAGAAGTGATTACAGATTTTGTTCGTAAAGAGATTAGCAGCTATAAACAACTGCCTGTTACTTTGTACCAAGTACAAACTAAAGTGCGCGATGAAAGACGCCCACGCTTTGGTGTAATGCGTGCACGTGAATTTACGATGAAAGACGCGTATTCATTTCATTTAAGTGAAGCGTGTTTAGATGCCACATATAAAGTAATGCACAAAGCGTACTGTAATATTTTTGAACGTTTAAACTTAGAATACCGCCCAGTACTTGCTGATACAGGCTCTATTGGTGGTAGCTTATCGCATGAGTTTCATGTGCTTGCTGAATCGGGTGAAGACGCAATTGCCTTTAGTGATGCAAGCGATTATGCAGCTAACATCGAAAAAGCAGAAGCGTTAGCTCCAACTCAAAGTCGTCCTGAGCCATCTAAAGAGCTTAAAGCGTTTCCTACACCAGATGCCAAAACAATTAGCGAGCTTAAAAAGCACTACGGCGTTAAACCACACCGCGGTGTTAAAACATTAATTGTGTACGGTACGCCAGATGAAAACGAACAACGTGGTTTAGTTGCGCTTGTACTACGTGGCGATCACGAGTTAAACGAATTAAAAGCTGAAAAGCACCCACTTGTAGACTCTCCACTTGAAATGGCCACTGAGGCTGACATTGTTGCGGCTATTGGTGCAAAGCCAGGTTCACTTGGCCCAGTGGGTTTATCAATGCCAATTATTGTAGACAGAACTGCTAATGTAATGGCAGATTTTGTTGCCGGTGCTAATAAAGATGACGAGCACTTTAGCGGAATTAACTGGGATCGCGATGTTAAAGAATATCAAGTTGCTGATATTCGTAACATTGTTGAAGGCGATCCGAGCCCGTGTGGACAAGGCACTTTACAAATTAAACGCGGTATTGAAGTTGGTCATATTTTCCAACTTGGTACTAAGTACTCAGAAGCCATGAAAGCAGGCGTATTGAGCGAGTCGGGTAAAAACCAAGTAATGACTATGGGTTGTTACGGTATCGGTGTTTCGCGCATTGTGGCAGCGGCTATTGAGCAAAATAATGATGATTACGGCATTATTTGGCCACAATCTATTGCCCCATTTGATTTAGCTATTGTGCCAATGAACATGCATAAGTCGCATCGTATTCCTGATATTGCTAATAATCTATATCAAGGTTTAAAAGATGCAGGCCTAGATGTTTTATTTGATGACCGTAAAGAGCGCCCTGGCGTTATGTTTAACGACATGGAATTAATGGGTGTACCTTATACTTTAGTGATTGGTGAGCGTAATCTTGATGAAAATAAGGTTGAGCTTAAAAATCGCCGCACCGGTGAAAAGTTAATGGTTGATTTAGACACCGCAATAGAGACTATTAAAGCGGCTGTTAAAGGTTAATAACACCTACGCTTAAAACAAACTATAAGGCCGCATTTAAACATGCGGCCTTTTTTATGCGCGTTTAATGGTAATGTATGTAAAACTGCTCACCTAATCTCCTTCCCAGCCAATAAACTTTAATTAGCTGGTTTGATATAAATTGTCATGGAGGCTTCGCTAAAGTGTCTCATAAGTGTCATTAGATTTATCTACAGTGTTTAATTATTACACTATGGATGACGGGCATGACAAACAATCAACAGCGTAAAAAACAACATTATCCAGCCGTTTGGATATCGGATGTACACTTAGGGTATAAAGACTGTAGAGCCGACTATTTATTAGATTTTTTAAATTCAATTGAATGCGATACGCTTTATTTAGTGGGTGATATTGTTGATTTGTGGTCGATGAAGCGCAGTTTTTATTGGCACCCATCTCATTACCAAGTGCTTAGTTGTATACAACAAAAAGCCCTTGATGGCACCCGTGTAATATACATACCTGGTAACCACGACGAGACCTTTCGCCACTACATAAATCAAACTTTATTTGGTGTAGAAGTCCACCAGCAGTTTATTCATACCACTAAAGCCAATAAGCGCTTTTTACTGATCCACGGTGATGACTTTGACTCGGCAACCCGCTACAACAAGCTCATTAGTATTGCAGGCGATGCAGGTTACGATTTACTTCTGTTTTTAAATCGTTGGACTAACCGAGTTCGTAAAGTGTTTGGCGGTAACTACTATTCACTTGCTGCATGGATAAAAGCACGCGTACATAAAGCCCGTGAAGCCATTGCCGCTTTTGAAGATGCCGCTATACATGAGGCAAAAAAACAAAAGGTCGATGGCATTATTTGCGGACACATCCATCACCCTAAAATTAAAGTAGTAGATGGCATAGTGTATTGTAATGATGGTGATTGGATTGAAAGCTGTACCGCATTAGTTGAGCAACCAAACGGTAAAATAGAGCTGTTGCATTGGTCTGATACGCAAAAAGTACTTGATACAGCCGATGTAACCAGCTTAGTTAAACCTATTCAAACTGATACCAAACCAAGTAAGTCAGCAGCGTAACTGCTGACTTAGCTCATTTAGTTTAACCAGGTTAGCAGCCTATTTTTAAGCGTTTTAGGCTTTATTGGCTTGGTAATATAATCATTCATGCCGGCGGTAATGCAACGCTCTCTATCGCCTTCCATTGCACTTGCGGTCATGGCAATAATTGGAATGCTAATATACTCAACCCCAGCTTTAGCATTTCTTATCTCGCTGGTGGTATCGTAGCCATCTAGGTTAGGCATTTGGCAATCCATTAAAATTAAGTCAAACGGTTGCTCTTGATTAAATTTAAGGGCAGAGAGTGCTTCTATACCATCACTTGCACAGGTAATTTTTATCCCTGTGCGTTTTAAAATAGCCTTCGCTACCTCAATGTTAATCATGTTGTCGTCAACCAATAATACATGATACTTAGACAACTCAGGCTCTGGCTCTATGTCGTTTGCTTGTTTAGGCGCGGTTAAAACAAACTCATTATTAGCGCCAAAAATACTGCCTAGCTTATAGGTAAATTGATCTTGCGTAAGTGGTTTGTGCAAAATGTGGCTATGCTCAGGAAACACCTTTTTAGATTGCTTATTAACCACCATGTCTCGCAATATAAGCACATATTTTTTATCTGCCTTTTCGCAGTAGCTTATTAGCGCATTAACTTGCGGGTGTTCGTCATCAATAATCAGTAAATCGGCATCAAATTCGCTGTGTTCACTAAAGTAGTCGAGCCTTGTAATATGGCTCGGCTGAATTTTACAGGTTTGAGTTAATAATCCGCATACATTTTTAAATACATTATCGCGGGCAATAAGCGCCGCTACACTGACCTCTTTAGAAAGCTCAATGCCGGTATTAAGTTTTTGCTGTTGCGCCACATGTAACTCTACCGTGGCAATAAAGGTGCTGCCTACGCCCTTTTCACTGCTAACGGTGATATTACCGCCCATTAATTGCGCCAATTTTTTACATATAGATAACCCTAAACCGGTGCCACCAAAATGGCGCGTAGTGCTTGAATCTTCTTGGGTAAACACATCGAACAGTTTATCGATGTTTTCAGGGGCAATACCAATTCCGGTGTCTTTAATTATAAAGCTCATTAAAATTTTACTGTCGGTAATGTATTTAGAGTTTAAGGTTAAACTTACTTCGCCTTTATGCGTAAACTTAAACGCATTATTTATTAAATTAATTAAAATTTGCTTAAGGCGATGGCTATCACCAATAACCATTCTATCAACCACGTTTTGGGTATTTAAAAAGACCTCTAACCCTTTACGTTGGCCCTGCAGCGCAATTGAATTGATCATATCGCTACAGACAGAGATAACATCAAACGAGTGATTATCAATATCTAGTTTACCCGCTTCAATTTTAGAAAAATCTAAAATATCGTTAATTAAACTCATTAACGAATGTGCACTGCTATTGGCTAATTTTAAATAGTGTTGCTGTTGCTCAGTGAGGCTGTCTTCTTTTAGCATTTCAAGCATGCCTAAAACACCGTTCATGGGGGTGCGTATTTCGTGGGAAATATTGGCTACAAAGTCACTTTTTGCTTGGCTTGCGGCAAGGGCTTGGTCAATCGCTCGCTCAAGTTCAACAGTACGCTGAGATACCTTTAACTCTAAGGTGCTATTTAAACCCTGTAACTGTGATTGAGTTTGCTTTAACGAGCTGATATTACGCAAAATAGCAGCAACCTGATAACGGTTGCTAAATACATCAAATACGCTGGTCAGCGTGATTGAGTAGTATTCTTTATTGCCATCATCACCAGTATAAACTGCTTCAAATGGCATTTTAGAGCCATGCTCTATGGTTTCACTAATGCAGTTTTTATCTTCATCTGCAAGGGTAAATAAGTTACTAAAGCGGGTGTTGTCATTACCTAGCCTACTTGCAAAAACTTTTTTAGCCGTTTGATTACAATGAATAATAGTTTCATCACTGTCTATGGTAAAAATAGCGTCGAGTGAATTTTCTATCACTTTATTATTTTGCTCTGTTAAAGAATGTATAAGCAGCTTGCGATTAATATAGCGCTGATATAACAGCGTAATAATTATAAATATGGTAAAAAATGTGGCGGTGATGGCAATAAAACTTTCGCGCCTTTTTGCAACGCGTTCCAACAAGGTTTCAGAATCAATAGAAACGGCCATCTCTAACGGCAGCATGGCAATATCGCCTTCAAAACTTACCCGTTTATTTAAAAAGTACTGTTTTGGCGCATCACCTATTAACAAGGTTTCGTGAGAGTTCATGTTTTGGGTGGGGCTAAATTCATCGCTCCAGGTTTTGGCTTGGTTAAATTCAAAGCCAAACCGTAAATCTGGGTTTGGGTGGTATAAAAATTCGCTTTCATTATTAAGCAAATAAATATTAATCCCAGGTGGAAGTTCAAACGTTAAACTTTCAAATAACTTATCTGCGGAGTAGTTTGTCACTAAAATTGCAAACACTTGCTTTAAATGATCAAAAACAGGCTTAGCTACGCGGTATGTACTCACAAAGGGTTTTTGTATTTCACCGTTTTCGCGGTTGTAGTTAATAGGCGATATATACACGCTTTTTTCATCAAGCATGCTGGCTTTAAGTACGTAGTCTCGCCCGCCTTTTTTTTGCAGTTGTGCGCCCTCTAGCCTAATTATGTCACCTAAAAAGCGGTCTACTCGTACTATCTCTTGGCCATTTTCAGCAAGCATAATGTAACGTGCTTGCAAAATAGAATCGTCGGTTTGCATAAACCCGCTAAAAATATCAGCAAGGCGGTCTTGCCATACAGCAATTGGGGTTTGTAATAGTGGGTCGATTAATTGGTTATCGGTTGCTCTAGATATACCTTGAATAGGTGGAGTGGCGTTTAAAAAGCGAATAGCGGTAATACTGTCGTTTAAATGATTTTTTAAAGACGCGGCTTTTGTTTCAAGCTCTCGATTGAGTTCACTACGTGCATCGTTATATATCTCTGCGCGTACTTTTTTTTCAAACACATACACCGAAGGCAATGCAATAACTAAAAAAACAATAATGGCAACCAGTAATAATTTATTACCTTTTGCTGCTGTTATAAATACATTCCTTTTTAGCATTGAACCCTCACTCCTCACTATTTTCTAGGTTAGATTATAGAGGATTATTTGATAAAAAATAGAAGTAAAAATAATTAGTTACTTAAAAAAGTGTAATTAAAATTTGAACAAATACTCTAAACCAATCACTTAGTATTACTATTAAAAAGCAGTGTTAATTTAAGATGAATACCATTCTAAAAAACATACAAATTAATATAAACGGCAAATAAAAAATTATAAGCGATAACAGTTAATCGGTAGTAAAAGTAAACGAGCAAGGCAATACCCTGCCCGTTTATAAAACCTTAAACTATCTAAATAATACGTCTTCGCGGTTAAACCACTTAACACAAAAGGCAAGTAACGCGCCGGCTATAATAGCTGTTGCTAAAAATATTAAGCCTACAAGGGTGTAATCTACCGTGCCTTTAACAATTTCTTTAATTGCGAGCGCTACATTAGTAACAGGAATAAAAGCAGTTTTAGCTGTTAGCTCTACATTAGGCATAATGGATACAATGATGGGAAAAAACACCCCCATACTTAATGGAGCCATGTAGTTTTGCGCTTCTTTAAATGTACGAGCATAAATAGATATTGCTAACGCCAATGCTGAGAATATCGCGGCAATAGGTAATAACAATACAAAAATCATTAATAAATCACTTACCGCTAATGTGCTAAATGCTGTTTTAATTACTTCTAGGTCTGCAAATGCAAGGGCTACGGCTATCCACCCGCCCATACTGAGTACAGTTATAGTTGTTGATGCAATTGAGGTTGTCAGTAAGGTTATAAATTTGCCTAGTACCAGCTCGGTACGCGTAATAGGTGTAAGCAATAAGGTTTCTAATGTACCGCGCTCTTTTTCACCTGCACCTAAATCTATTGCTGGGTACGTAGCGCCCATAAGAACTATAGGAATCAGTAGGTAGGGCAAAAAGCCACCTAGTTTTTCACCTAAGTTTTCACGTTTATCGGCGGTATCAACCTTTACTACTTCAATAGGTGTTAAAAGTGCTAAATGGGCTTCTTTTTCAATACCAAAACTTATTAATTTTTCTGTTTGTAATGCATCGCTATATTCTTTGGCGAGCTCTTTTACACGCTGAAATAAAAAGTTGATAGATTTAGCATCATTAAATACCACTTCCCACTTACTTTGCTGGGCATCATTTAAGGCTTGTTTAGCGTTAGTGGGTAAATATATACCCATGTCTATATCACCTGCGATTACCCCTTCTTTTAGCTCTTCAATGCTATTAAAGGTTTTAGCACCTTTATAAAGTTCAAAGCTTTTATGATAAAACACTTTTTCGGTAAACTCTGGCGCGTAGTCGCCATTAATAATGGCGTAGGTATGTACCTTTTGTTCAGCGTCGAGTGCCGCTTGAGAGCTAATAAACGCCATAACGGCAAATAATAAGGGAAACACCGCAACGGGTAGAGCGACTACAAACAACAAGGTTTTTTTATCGCGTAGGAGTTCTGTTAATTCCTTTTTAAAAACTTCAAACATCGTGTTTCTCCGTTAATATGTTCATAAACGCTTGGTTTAGCTCTTCACTATTACCTGCCTGTTTGAATTCAGCAAGCGTGCCATCAAAGCAGCTTACGCCTTCATTAATTACCGCAACACGGTCACATAAAAGGGCGACTTCATCTAAATGGTGCGTTGAAAAAATAACAGGCGTGCCTTGCGCCTTTAAGCCTTTAATAAAGTTTATAACTGTTTGTGTGGTCATTATATCAAGGCCTGTGGTTGGCTCATCGAGTACCACCACTTCTGGGTGATGTACCACAGCACGGGCAATATTGGCTTTTTGCTTCATGCCGGTAGATAGGTTTTCTGCACGTTTATCAATAAATTTATGCATGTCGAGCAAAGTAAAAAGCTCCTCACAACGAGCCGCTATTTGCTCTTTGTTCATTCCATGAAGCTTTGCAAAGTATTCAATATTTTCTTTAACGGTCAGGCGACCATACAAGCCAGTTGAACCGGATAAAAAACCAATAGACTTGCGCCCTACTAACGGCTTTTTAATTATGTCATTGCCGGCAATAGTTATTGTGCCTTCATCGGGCTTAAGTGCAGTTGAGAGCATACGCAATGTAGTAGTTTTACCCGCGCCATTAGGGCCAAGTAACCCTAACACTTCGCCTTTTGCACATTGAAAGCTGACATCTCTTACTGAATGAAAAAAATCTTTATCTTCACGCGGGTCTATATCATCAACTTTATTTTTTTTATGATCCTTGGTTAACTTAAACTTTTTTTTAAGCCCTGCGACTTCTATCATTTTCGTATCCTTCGTTTAGCTCTAAAGTAATCGGTATTATCATAGAACGATTCATTCTCATTTGCGTCATGCCATCCTGGTACACCTAATAATGGCAATGGAGAAAGCTGTTTGTTATCGGCTAAGCAATGCTCTATTTTTATCTTCTCATAAAGTACTTGGTCTAGGTACTGATATTGAGTAACTAAATCTTTACAAAATATTTCATCCGGTACACGTACAAATAACGCTTTACCCGTTAAACCGATATAGGGCTTTGTGAGCATTTCATAATTAGCGTGGCCAAACATAAAAGGTTGTATTGTTTTGCCCCACTCTTCTCGGTGAGTTATAAATGCAGTTTTCCATTGATGCTCTGTTAAAAGCGTTTGCCACTTAGTATCACTAATGGCAAGCACCACGCCGCACTCGTCAAATAATGTGAGTGCATTACGATGTTTAGTACGTTGCTTTAAGCCATGCTGTGCTATTTCTTGTACGTGGCGCTGATTAATAAGCGCCTTGGTTTTTGGAAACAAACACCAAATAAAGCCACCAAATAAGTCGTGCCAATTTTTACTACGTGTAGGCACTACGCCAGTTTCAAAAATGACTTGCTCGTAATAGCGCTCACCAAAATCAACGTTTGCATCGTCTTCAAACGTTATTGGCAGGTTATTAGCATTAATGGCATTCAAATACACAGTGAACCAATCGGGGGTTGGCCAATCAGTTTGTTTATCAATATTAAACAGTGTTCGTAAGTGCTCAAACGCACCGCTTTTCAAACTACTAACTTGCCATTGCTCGGGCGGAGTAAAGCGCTTCATTTATACCTTTAACAATTTATGCTGTTAATTTGCGGGCAGTTTACCGCAAAAACTGGTTCTAATTAATAGAAGTTAATATACTAATCAGATCTTAGAACAAGAATAGAGCTACTATGAAACGATATTTCTCTCTCACACTGATTGCTGGCGCTGTATTAGCTGGCTGTGCAACAACAAGTATTACACCTACCGATGTAACAAATGGTTACAACAGTATTAAAGCAGATGAACTTGCAGCGCACATTAAAGTGCTTGCCTCTGATGAATTTGGCGGTAGAGCGCCTTCATCTGAAGGTGAAAAGTTAACGCTTGATTATCTGACCACTCAATTTAAAGCATTAGGGTTTGAACCTGGTAATGGTGATAGCTTTTTACAAGAAGTGCCGCTTGTTTCATTAGAAGCTGATTCAAATATGGTATTAAGTATTGGTGGCAAAGATTATCAATACAAAAAAGACATGGTTATGGGCAGTAGCCGCATTAGCGCACAAGAAGGGATTGAAAATTCAGAGCTTGTCTTCGTAGGTTACGGTGTAAATGCCCCAGAATATAACTGGAACGATTACGAAGGCCTAGACGTAAAAGGCAAAACTGTTGTTATGCTTGTTAACGATCCGGGTTTTGCTACAAAAGATCCTGCGTTATTTACCGGCGATGCAATGACCTACTACGGCCGTTGGACTTATAAATATGAAGAAGCGAGTCGTCAAGGTGCAGCCGGTGCTATTATCATTCACGAAACAGCCCCTGCGTCATACCCGTGGTCAGTGGTTGAAAACTCATGGAGCGGTGAGCAGTTCGGTTTTCAAAAAGAGAACAACAATATGGACCGCGTTGCGGTTGAAGGCTGGGTGACCACTGATGTAGCAAAAGAGTTATTTGCTAAAGCGGGTCTGGATTTTGAGACTGCAAAAGCCAATGCAGCTAAAGGTGCGTATAACGTCGACATGGGCGATTTAACTGCATCGGTTAATGTTAAAAATACAATTAAAAAATCGGTGTCGTATAACTTTATTGCCACGTTGCCGGGTAGCGAAAAAGCGGATGAACATGTTATTTATTCAGCGCATTGGGATCACCTAGGTACAGATATAACCCGTAAGGGCGACCAAATTTATAATGGGGCACACGATAACGCCACAGGCACTGCGGGGCTAATTGAGGTTGCAGAGGCATTTACTAAGCTGCCAAAGCACCCTACTCGCTCAATGACATTTTTAGCTGTTACGGCTGAAGAGCAAGGCTTACTTGGGTCTAAATACTACGCTGCTAACCCGGTTATTGCTGCTGATAAAACAGTCGCTAATATAAACATGGATAGCCTAAACTTATTAGGTAAAGTAAAAGACATGAACGTAGTAGGTTTAGGTAAGTCGCAAATGGACGACCTACTAGCCAAAGCAGCAAAAGAGCAAGGTAGAACAATAGCGGGCGACCCTAAACCATCTTCAGGTGGTTATTACCGCTCTGATCACTTTGCATTTGCAAACATGGGTATTCCGGCTATGTATGCAGGCGGCGGTACTGTTGCCGCTGATGAGGATACAGCAAATTACCGTAAACGTATGAGCTTAGTGCTACGTGGTTGTTACCATCAACCCTGTGACAGATACCGCGATGAGTGGGATTTATCGGGTGCGGTGCAAGACCTACAATTATTTTATAAAGTAGGCTTTGATATTTCTGAGCAAGCACAATGGCCAGCATGGTACGAAAACTCAGAGTTTCAACGCAAATAATGTATTTAGCCTGAGCGTAGGTTATTTACCATCGAAAAACTCAAACTGAGCTATCGATTTAAATAGATGCAAATGATATTGATTATCATTTGCAAGGTGTATACAGTGTGTCTTAGTTAAAATAAAACTGGGGCACACTTATGATTTTACTCTCAAATAGGATTTATTACGCCAGCTTCCAAACGGTTTGTTAGCCAAAATAAACGCTTACTCCTACCACTTTTTTTATTGGTATGTTTAGCTGTTCCTAGTCTTCGCGAAATAACCATTACTGCTCTCAGTGATGCGTTTTTTCAGGTTAGTGTATTTGTAGCGGCTACGTTACTTATTTACTACTACGCAATAGAACATATCCCTCAATTAGAAATGAGCTACTTAAGCGCTAAATCTAAGTCGCTTGAAGTGCTGTTTGCATCCGTTCTTGGCGCTTTACCCGGCTGTGGTGGTGCAATTATTGTGGTTACTCAATACACTAAAGGCCAAGCAAGCTTTGGGGCTATTGTTGCTGTACTTACCGCCACAATGGGCGATGCTGCTTTTTTACTGCTTGCTACGCGCCCTACTGAAGGCTTAACAATAATGGCTATAGGTTTAGTGGTAGGCACGCTGTGTGGATTAATAGTTAATGCAATTCACAAACCTGATTTTTTACGTCCCAGCGCACAAGAGCAAAAACACCAAGTAAAAGTTTTGCCCACTAAAATAATAAAAATTAGCAAACCTGTGTGGATGTTTGCCATTATTCCAAGTTTAATCATTGCGTTTTTAATTGCATTTAATGTGGACTTTAACCAATTTGGTCAATATGCCAGCACCGGTATTAGCTTATTTGGTGCAGCAATGGCACTGTTTACGGTTGTTATCTGGGCCTACTCTTCTAAAGGTGAAACCTATAAAGAAGTAACCTCTGAAGACGATGAATGTAATCCGCCTTCTAAGCTTATAAAAGTATTACAAGATACCCATTTTGTAACTGCATGGGTGGTGGCTTCGTTCATGCTGTTTGAAATATTAGTCAGTGTGGTAGGCCTTGATTTAAAAACCTGGTTTATGCACTACGCCTATTTAGCACCGTTAATTGCAGTCGTCATTGGTTTTTTACCTGGCTGTGGGCCACAAATAATTGTAACCACGCTTTATATACAGGGCATTATTCCTTTTAGTGCATTAGCTGCTAATGCGATTTCAAATGATGGCGATGCGTTGTTTCCTGCTATTGCAATGGCGCCAAAAGCGGCTGTAATTGCTACCTTGTATACCTCTATACCTGCTTTAGTTGTTGGTTACGGGCTTTACTTTTTAAGTTAACAGTTTAAAAAATCATAAGTACAAAAAAGCTCAGCAATTGCTGAGCTTTTTTAATGTTAGCGTATTATTTATACAGAAACAGGTTCAGCCGCTAACTCTTTTGGATTTGGGCCATAATCGTTCTCACCTTCATGTGAGTCTTGCGCAAGGAATACAATTATAACAATCCAGCCA
>NZ_AUTO01000255.1:0-6716 GCF_000498055.1 Pseudoalteromonas sp. TB51 | reverse complement strand
CGGCCAGTATCGTGTAAACGGCGTGCGCCAGCGCTCAATTGAGGAATTAACAGTGCCAAGCTATAGATAGTACCAATTACAGCTACGCCCATTAGCTCATCAACAACACCTAGTACTATGCTGATTAATAAATTTATTAAGTAAAACATCCAAAATGCTTTACGGCGATTACGTCCTGAAAAATCTGCGTAGCTACGCAGCGCGTTCATATAATGTTCCATTACAATTCCTTAGTGTTAGTTTTTATATTCCCTAGCGGGTTTGATTTATTACCTTTTAGTAACATTTGTATCTTAATTAAAAACACTGCGCTTTAAAACAAAAAACCAGCAAATTGCTGGTTTTTTATAAGTTTAATTTTTAACTCATTGCCATCATCATTGCCGATGGGTTTTCTAAATACGATTTCCACAAGTTATTAAAGCGCGCAATTGTACCGCCATCAATAACGCGGTGATCGCCAGACCAACTCACTTGCATAATAGCTTTGCTAACAACTTGGCCGGTTTCATCAAAGCGCGGTAAGTGTTGTAACTTCCCTAATGCTACAATAGCAACTTCTGGCTTATTAATAATCGGGGTCGCAATAGTGCCGCCAATTGCCCCAATATTTGAAATGCTAATGGTGCCCCCTTTTAAGTCATCTGGCGCTACTCGTCCCTCGCGTGCTGCATCAGTTAGGCTTGTTAAACTGTTTGCAACTTCAACAATACTCTTAGATTGGCAGGATTTAATATTAGGCACTAGCAAACCCACTTTTGAATCCACTGCTACCCCAATATTATGATCGTCAAAGTAGGTAAGCTCAGTGCAATCATCATTTACTTTAGAATTAAGCACTGGGTACTCTTTCATCGCAAGCGATAACGCTTTGATAAAAAATGGCATCATAGTGAGCTTTACACCTTGCGCTTTATACTGCTCTTTTAAACTCGCTCGCAGGGCAATTAATTGCGTTAAGTCTATCTCGTCACTAAAGGTAAAGTGAGGGATTGTAGAGACCGAGGCCATCATTTGCTTTGCCATAGCCGCTTTAATGCCTTTAATTGGCTCTGCTCGCATACCACCGCTTTGTGTTTGTTGCGATTGTGGCTCTTTATTTTGAGTAACGCTGTTTTGAGTAGTAGCACTGCTAAGCGGTGATGTATCTATTGTGTTAGGTACCTCACCTTTAATAAATTCTTCTATGTCTTGTTTATAAATGCGGCCATTTTTACCGCTGCCCGGTACGCACGTTAAATCAACATCAAGCTCTCGCGCTTTGCGCCTTACAGCCGGTGAGGCAACCGCTTTTTTATTAACAACTTTATTTGCTGTTGTTTGCTGCGTTGCTACAGATTTATCTGCCGCTTTACTTTGTGCTTTTACAACGGCGTCGTTTACATCTACATTTGGTTTCACTGTACTGCCGGCTATGCTCATTTGAAATAACGGGCTATGTACCTGAGCAATTTCACCTTTTTGATAGTAAAGCTTTTGCACTGTACCTGTGTATTTAGCCGGAATTTGTACCAGCGCTTTGTCGGTCATTACATCACACACAGCTTGATCTTCTTGTATTTCATCTCCTTCGGCCACTAGCCAATCAACTATCTCACACTCAACAATCCCCTCACCAATATCTGGAAGAATAAAATCTTCTAAATGCTCTGACGATGCGTTGTCGCTTTGGGTATTTTGCACTTGCTCTGTGTGTGTTTCATCGCTTTGGCTTTGCTCATCGGCTACATTCATAGCAAACAAGGGTGCATGAACCTGCGCTATCTCCCCTTTTTGATAATACAATTTAGTGATTACGCCATCGTGCACAGCCGGAATTTGCACCAGGGCTTTATCGGTCATCACGTCACAAATGGGTTGATCTTCTTTTACTGTGTCACCCTCTTGTATTAGCCATTCAACCACTTCGCACTCAACAATGCCTTCACCAATATCGGGTAATATAAAATCTTTAGCCATGGTATCCCCTAAAAATCCATTGATTGTTTAATTGCGGCCATTACTTTAAGCGCATCAGGCACATATTCTTTTTCAAGTGCTAATGGGTAAGGTGTATCTAACCCACATACTCGCATAATAGGTGACTCAAGGTGTAAAAAGCACTCTTGCTGAATAGTCGCCGCAATTTCGGCACCAAAGCCATTGGTAATAGGCGCTTCGTGGCTTATCACTAAACGTCCTGTTTTAGTGACCGACTTAGCAATTGTCTCAACATCCCAAGGTAATATGCTTCTAAGGTCAATCACCTCACAACTAATGCCTTGTTCATTGGCTTGTTTTGCTGCGTTTTCAACAATTTCCATTTGCGCGCCCCACGCAAGTACAGTGATATCTGTACCTTCTTGTAGTACTTCGGCTTTACCAAGCTCAATGCTGTAATCATCCTCTGGTACTTCGCCGGTAGAAGCGCGGTATAAACGTTTAGGCTCGAAGAAAATAACGGGGTTATCGTCTTTAATACTTGCTCGTAGTAACCCTTTTGCTTGGTACGGGTTACGCGGTACCACTATTTTTAACCCTGGCGTGTGAGCAAAATATGCCTCTGGCGATTGTGAGTGATATAAGCCCCCTGCAATACCGCCACCATACGGGGTGCGAATCGTTAAATTGCCCACGTTAAATTCATTACCACTGCGGTATCTAAATTTGGCAGACTCATTAACTATTTGGTCAAATGCCGGAAAAATATAATCAGCAAATTGTATTTCAGCAAGTGCAGGCGCGCCAAACGCGGCTAAGCCATTGGCAAAACCTAAAATACCTTGCTCTGTAAGCGGTGTGTTAAATACGCGGTGTTTACCGTACTTTTCTTGCAAACTTGAGGTCGCTCTAAAAACACCACCAAAATAGCCAACATCTTCACCAAAAATACACGCCTGAGGGTGCTCATTCATGGTGATATCGAGTGCAGAATTAATTGCGTGTAGCATGTTCATTTTAGCCATTACTTAATTCTCCCTGCTGTGATTGGGTACGCATCTGGGTGCTGCTTTATATGTGCTTTTAAATCGTTATATTGGCGCTCAAGTGAAGGAATTGGCGTATCGTAAACATCTGATATGAGCTCTTCAAGCGCTGGCTTTTGCACTTTTTCAGCACGTTTAAGGGCGGCTAAAATATCTTCACGAATAGTGTCTTTCGCTTTAGCATCGTCCTCTTCGTTTAACCACTCTTGTTTGATCAACCATTTTTTAAATTTATCAATTGGGCAAACTTTATGCGTGGCCTCTTCATCTTTTGAGCGATAACCACTTGGGTCATCGGAGGTTGAGTGAGCGCCTAATCTGTACGCTATTGACTCAATTAATACCGGCTCGCCCTGCGTTGCTGCAATTTCGCGGGCCTTTTGTGTTGCTGCAAACACGGCTAATGCATCTGAGCCATCAACACGTATGGTTTTAATGCCATACCCTACGCCTCGCGACGCTATACCATCGCCTTTAAATTGCTCATCTGCAGGTGTTGATATTGCATACCCGTTATTACGTGCAAAAAATATAACAGGGGCTTTGTGTACCGCAGCCATATTTAAACCCGCATGAAAGTCACCTTCAGATGCTGCTCCCTCACCAAAGTAACAAATCGTCACATTATCTATGGTGCTTGCAAGCTCGCCGGTTTTTGCGTCAATGTGTTTTACTTTTTGCCCGTAGGCATAACCCGTAGCTTGAGGAATTTGCGTACCAAGGGGCGATGATATGGTCATATAATTTAATTCTTTTGAACCATAATGAATCGGCATTTGGCGCCCTTTTCCTAAGTCTAACTCATTAGAAAACATTTGATTCATAAATTGATCAAGCGTAAATCCGCGATAATGCAAAGCGGCTTGCTCGCGGTATTGCGCCATAATCATGTCATCTTGATCAAGTGCAGCAGCAGAGGCAGTAACAGCGGCTTCTTCACCTAAACATTGCATATAAAAGCTTACGCGGCCTTGGCGCTGCGCGCCTTGCATCCGCTCATCGAGTAGGCGAATAAAACGCATTGTTTCGTATAATTTAATCGCTGTGTGTTTAGAAATAGTCGGTGCGGTAGCACTAGGATGAATGTCGCCGTCCTCAGTTAAAATACTAAGGGTTGGAATAGTTAGCGCATGACCGTCTATAAACTCGAGGTCGTGGTTAATATTCAGCGATACGTTATTTGGATTACTCATAACCTACCTTCTCTTGTTGTCTGTGATACAGCACCCCTTTTAAGTTTTTATTATGGGTGAGGCTTGCGAATAAACTTTGCAGCATCTGCGCTGTATTTAATTAAAGCTGCCACCACCTTACGTTAACGTAAGATGTTATTCAACAAGTGTAAGACGAAACAAAAGTAAAATACGATTAAAAATATGGAAAGTTAACTGTACGCATTTATTAAACTAATAAAAACATACAGTTAAATATATAAGGCGAGTGGTCTGATGAGTTTTATTAGACGAAATTACTATCTACTTGCATAGGAATAACGGTAAGCAGTGCCCTTTGCCCAAGCGCAACGTGCGCATTTGGAAAAATAATAGCTTCCCCTTCCACATCGGCATAATAAGGGGTATCGCCGTCTGTTGCTAGCAACTCACCTTTAGCAAACCCTGTGAAATTTTCTGCATCATCAGAAAACGGAAAGCTAAAGTCCTGCTGCGTTCTATTAATTGTGCGATGCACGGCAAACAGCTCAAAATCACTTGCATTAAATTGAGGGTATTGGACTTCTTTTTGGCTAATTAATGCAGTTAGCGTTTGCTTGGTTTTTGCAAAGCGAGCCATGTCGTTTTCACCAAACGGTTTAACTTGACCCAGTTCAACGGTAAATGAATCAGCGCCATGAACAAACGAAGAATAGTAACTAAATGTGGTTGCCGGTGATTTCATCATTAATACGGTATTTACACCGCAGCTAAGTAAAAATTGTAACTGTGATTTTTTCCATGGTTTACCATGAAGATAAGGATACACAGCGAATTTTTCATTTTTTGAGCCACGTATAGCAGTATGTAAATCATAATGATAACGTGCACTGCCTTGCTCACCCCGTGTAAAAAAGTCAGTTACATACTCTTCTAGTTTTGCTGCGCGTTTGCGCTCATCGTTCATTGGCACACCTTCAACAGTGTGGTGGCCGTTAAACAAACGGTTTAGGTTTTCTTCTACAAAACGCAGGCCAATATTTATTGATTTTGGATTACCAAATATAAAGAGCACACGCTGATTTAATGCAAGCTCACCTTTTATTATGGTTTTTATTAGCTCGTCACATATTTCTATAGGTGCGGTTTCGTTACCGTGTACAGCGCTTGAAAGCACAACATCTTTTGTTGTTGTACCCTGAGGTTGAAATTCAATAACGCCTGTATCGTGAACGGTTACGCGCGTGCCATTTTCCAAAGCAAATTCACTTGCCTCTAAATGCCATTCATTGTCGCGACTGAGTGTTAAAAAGTCGCCGCTATTTATTAGTTCATTTAAATAATCTGGTTTGGCTAACATGATAAGCCCTTTTATAGTGTGAGAGATACAAACAAAAACGGCTGAATAAATCAGCCGTTTTTAAATAGTGTAAGCCTTGTTAGCTGATCACAGAGTCAACTAATTGCTTCGCTTCTTTTTCTAGTAGTGCTAAATGCTCTTCACCTTTGAAAGACTCAAGATAAATTTTATAAATATCTTCAGTACCAGAAGGACGTGCTGCAAACCAGCCGTTTTCAGTCACTACTTTTAAGCCGCCAATAGCCGCATCATTGCCAGGGGCATGCGTCAGTTTTTGTAAAATAGGTTCGCCAGCTAATGTATCGGCTTTAACATCGCTTGCACTAAGTGCTTTTAAACGTGACTTTTGCGCACTGCTAGCAGGGGCATCTAAACGCTTGTATAGTGGAGAGCCAAATTCTTGCTCTAGCTCTTTATAAAGCGCTGATGGTGTTTTACCTGTTACTGCGAGTATTTCAGCTGCAAGTAACCCCATAATAAAACCGTCTTTGTCGGTACACCATACGCTGCCATCAAATCGTAAAAACGCAGCACCAGCACTTTCTTCGCCACCAAAGGCAAGCTTGCCTTTGTTTAAGCCATCGACAAACCACTTAAAGCCTACCGGCACTTCTTTAACTTTTCGCTCATTACGAGCTACTACGCGGTCAATCATTGAGCTAGAAACCAGCGTTTTGCCAATTTCTACACTGCTGTCCCAGTCGCGGTGTTTTAATAAATAATCAATCGCTACCGCTAAAAAGTGATTAGGATTCATTAACCCATCTGGGGTAACAATGCCATGGCGGTCGTAATCTGGGTCGTTGCCAATAGCAATATCAAAGTCGTCTTTTAATTTAATTAAATTAGCCATTGAGTAAGGTGATGAACAATCCATACGAATTTTGCCATCTTTATCAAGTGGCATAAATGCAAAACGCGGATCAACACTGTCGTTTACTACGGTTAAATCTAAATTATATTTTTGCGCTATTAATGGCCAAAAGTTAATACCAGAGCCACCTAGCGGGTCAATACCTACTTTAATACCCGCATCGCTAACGGCTTTTAAATTAACGATATTTTCTAAGTCGTTAATGTATGGCGTCATTAGGTCTTCGTATTTAATAAACCCTGAACGCGATGCTTTAGCAAATGGAAACAGCTCAACTTCTACTAAATCTTCTAATAGTAATTGATTTGCTCTGTCTTCAATCCATTTAGTTACGTCGGTATCTGCTGGGCCGCCGTTAGGTGGAT
>NZ_AUTO01000254.1:0-1225 GCF_000498055.1 Pseudoalteromonas sp. TB51 | reverse complement strand
GATTGTATTTAAAGCCACCGTCTTCTGGCGGGTTATGTGAAGGCGTTACCACAATACCGTCGGCTAATTCGTTAGGATTTAATTTGTTATGGCAAACAATAGCATGGCTAATGACAGGGGTTGGCGTGTAATCGTGATTTTGCTGGGTAATTACTTGCACCTCATTAGCCACTAATACTTCTATGGCAGAGTTAAAAGCAGCTTCACTTAATGCATGCGTATCTTTACCTAAAAAAAGCGGACCAAAAATGTCGTTTTGCTTTCTGTAATCACAAATAGCTTGTGTAATGGCTAAAATATGAGATTCGTTAAACTTAACATCGTAAGAGCAACCACGGTGACCCGACGTACCAAAAGCAACACAATGCTCGGGGTTTTGCTCTAAGTCTGGCTCATTTAAATAATAAGCCGATACCAGTTTTGGTATGTTAACTAAAGTTGAATGTGGCGCAGTTTTCCCAGCACCTGAATGAATAGCCATGTTTATTTCCTTACAAGTAATCGCGAATTTCTTCTGCTTGCTCTGCTGAATAACCTAAGCACAGCGCAACCTCGTGTAGCATCATTTTTTTACGTGTCGTGTTTGAATTTGTCATTACCCAGTACTCACTGTCGGTAATGTTTTTAGGGTTCATACTACTGCCGCTATTAACTAAGTCTTCTTTGCTGGTTGCAAAGTAAACGCGGTCGCGCCCTTTTATATCAAGCACAGCACTAAACTCTTTTTTATGCGTTCTATAAAAAGCACTTAAAATAAATAAAAACCTGCCTACCACCCCTTTTTGCATTGCTAGTTCTTCTTTATTTAGAATATTAAATACATTAGCGTTTGTTTGCTTCACGGGTGTGACAACCTCTTGCTCTTGGCTGTCGTTAGTAGCTGGCGTGTCGTCAAGTGGGGCTTGAGTAGCTGTTTGGTTGTTTTGATTGTTCTTAGCAACGGGAGTGTTGTCATCACCGTTTAGATTTAATAAACGACGTAAAATAGTGGATGCGCTTTCGCCAATACTTTGTGTATTGCTAGCAATATACTGATATAACTCGTCGTCTATGTCGATTTGTTTCATGTTGTTCCTGTCATTACGGGCCACATTTTTTCTTTCCCCGTGATTATACCCAAACCAAATATAAATGCGAGTTACAACAAGCACTCGCACAAACATAACCCACGGCTAGCGCATTTTAATCCCAGACTCCAACAGGGTTGAGCGGTAATCATCGTCTA
>NZ_AUTO01000253.1:0-36911 GCF_000498055.1 Pseudoalteromonas sp. TB51 | reverse complement strand
ATACCAATCCGCATAATTAAGTGATCTATTTTGAGGATGGATAAACGTGTTGATAGCAAGGCAAAAAATTCGCTATTTAGTTGTTCTAAATGAGAATTTTTTAACGCAGATAGCGACACATTTAGCCCCTGAAAATGATTAAGTATTAATGCGAATTGGTATAAATACACATTAAGAAGCCCGATATAAATCGGGCTTTTGTATATTAAAAAACGCAATTAAAACTGATAACTTGCGCCGGCAAAAAAGCGGCGTTCTGGGGTGTTGTAGTAATACACTTCACCGCTTGTAAAGTCAGCTCTTGAGTCAACCACATTGTAATCTCTGTCAAATAGGTTCTCTACACGCAGCGACAGCTCAATATTATCGTTTACATGATAGTTACCTGCTAGGTTCCAAAGTGTATACGAACCTAGGCGCGTTACAGCCCCCTCGCGATCACTGCGGTATTGCATATCAATGCGAGCATCAAAATCACCAAATTGCTTTGCGAGCTCCCAATTAACAGTGCGCTTGGCAACATTGCGTAGCTCATCGCCGGTTTCTTTGTTTTCGGCACTTAAATATGCAAAATTAAAGTGGCTATCAAACCCTAAAATTTGCTGTGTAAGGCTAAACTCAACCCCTTCATAGCGAGCTTCGTTTATATTAGCTAACGCAAAGTTTTCATCGTAATCAATTTTATCTTCGATGTCGTTTCTAAAAATTGCAAAATCGACTTGTGCACTGTCAAAATTAACATTTACACCAAGCTCGCGGTTTATTGATTTTTCAGGTTGGAGATCTGGATTACCAAAATTTGGGTAGTATAAATCGTTAAATGTTGGCGCTTTAAAACCTGTGCTTTGACTAATTCTAAATGTTGAATTTTCAGATAAATGGTAACCGGCCGCCGCAGTATAGGTTGTTTCATCACCAAACTGTTCATCGTCGTCTTGGCGAAGAGTTAAATTGGCAAGCACAGTGTCGGTGTCGTAATAAGCCCCAACAAACACTGCTAATACATCGCGGCTATCCTCATCAAATGCTTGCGAGCTTTGCGATACATCATCGTTATACCAATTAACGCCGCCGCTAATATTAAGCGCATTTGTTAAGCGGTATTGGCCGCTGTAATCTACTTGCGAGCGCTTAGTAATAAATGTACTGGTTAATGGCCCGCCGGTAAAAGAGTCCACATATGTGCTGTCAGAATCATCGGTTGCAAAAGCAACATCTATAGCATGAGATTGGTTAGTGTAGTTTTTGCTCCACTGCGCCGACAGTTGATAGTTTTTAAAGTCCCCTCTTTCAACCGTGCTCGTAGCCGGGCTAAAGCTGCTATCGTAGTCCGCGTAGCCTTCGCTGTACTGGCCTAGTAGCTTAAAGTTACCGTAATGTGCATCTGCATAGTTTACTTTAAAGCCTACGTTTTTATTTTCATAGCTGTCGTCATCGGGCGCTATACCTTGTAATGCATCAAAACCATCGGTTTTTTCAAAGCCTGCATTAAATGCGCTAACCACTTCATCTGATTTTACTGAACCTGCAAGCTGATAGTTTTGATAAGCGTTAGAGCCAAATGTGGCATCAAGTGATACATTGCTCGCTTCACGCGTAATTATATTAATAACCCCAGCTAATGCATCTGAGCCATACACAGCTGCACGCGAGCCTTTTATGATCTCGATTCGCTCAATACTATTTAGCGGCACGTTACTTAATGCTTTTTGTCCTAGCGTGGCTGAGCCCGTGCGTACACCATCAATTAAAATTAACGTATCGCCAGAACCTGTACCACGTAAAGATACGCCCGACGTTTGGCCAAAACCACCATTAGGATTAATTTGAAAACCCACCTGTGTGCTTAGTAAGGTCGGTAAATCGCGTACATTGCTTGCATCTATTTCGGCGCGTTCAATTACATTAACGCTCGCTAATACATTATTTATTGATTGTTCAAATTTATTAGCGGTAACAGTGATTTTTTCAATTGGGCTTTGTGCAGCAGATACAGAAAAAGACAGCGCAGCCGAGATAGCAACGCCAAGAGTTGTTTTATTTAGCATGATGTTCCCTATCTTTGCCCACCGCAAAGATTTAAGTAAGTAAGATTACTTCAAGGCCGGTCTCCGGACTCAGTAAACACATAAATGCGTTAATACTTTACCGTTGCGGGGGCAGTGTTGGGATTGCTTTTGTCATAAAGGCGCACCAACTTCCCGATTATCTCGCTGTTAGTTTTAATACTTTAAACCCTGTATTTAGCAACCAGCAAGCACCTTGAAAATAGGCGGTTATTGTGAGCAGTTTGTTTACAAATGTCAACGGACGTCTATATAGCTAAAGGTTATATTATTTATTTTCAGTAAAGCTGGATGTTACGCCGTATGAACTTAAAAGCGCTGTGATTTTAGGTTTTATTTCAGACGAATTTAAAAGCTTATCCATTTGTTTTACCGTAATTTTACTGCGCGCAGGATTAACTAAAAAATGAGTATCGTATATAGCATCTGGGGTATTACTCTTATAAAGCAGGTTCATATTAAAAATGTTGTTCTTTTTAAAGTATTGATAAGCTATGTTATTTAACACCCCTACATCGGCACGCTTTAATAGCAGCATTTTAACAACGTTAAACTCATCGATTGTTAAACTAACTTGGTGTTCTTCACTTAAATACTGTGCATCGGTTTTAAAATCAGCAAAACGATAGGAATACCCCAATACTCCCGCTTTTGTTAAAGCATGTAAGTCATCGAAATAGCTTTGCTTTTGGGCGTTTTGTGCCAGCGTATACAACTCATTTTTAGCAATAACATAAAAGCTCGTTTCCTGTAAGGCACTTCTTGCTACCTCAGGCACCCATTGCATAGCCATTAAAAACAACATGTCGAACTCCCCCCATTCGACCCACTTTTTGAGCCTTTTTACAGGCAAAGAGTTAAGAGTAAATTTATATTCGCTTTGAGAGTCATTGAGTATTTTTACAAACTCAGGCGCTAACCCTTGCTCTTTTTCGGCATTAATAATAATTGGAAAGTAACCGTCCTCTACCAACACATCTACATTTATTGGCTTGGCAAAGCTAAACTTACTGCTCGCAATAATAAGTATAAAAACAAAAAACTTAAGCATTTAAAGCCTTTAACAGTCGCTATTAAGTAATATTGATATTAAGAATAGCCTAATATACGCAACTGCGTGATAAGCAGGTTTAATAATGCATTTAAATAACGTTAAAAGAGTATGGAATAACAGTGGACTAATTTTACACAGGTAAAAGGGGTTTAGGCTTGCGAGTAAGTAAAGGCTGTAATTAGGGCGGGGTAAAATGTGTGGCTAATATATTCAATAACCACACATTTAAATTTTCACTTTAAAATACTAAAGACACTTAGCTAATTAATCGCGAAAGTTTTTAAACTGGAAAGGCTGACCTAAATCTGCAGTGCGAACGACTTGCATAGCGGCTTGTAAATCGTCACGTTTTTTACCCGTTACACGTACTTCTTCACCTTGAATAGCAGCTTGTACTTTTACTTTTGAGTCTTTAATGGCTTTAACTACTTTTTTAGCCATGTCTTTCTCAATGCCTTGTTTAAGTGCAACATTACGAAACACGTTTTTACCAGCACGAGTGATGTCTTGCAGCTCCAAGCTTGCTACGTCCATACCACGCTTAGAAATTTTACCTGCTAAAATATCAAACAATTGCATAACTTGTGAGTCAGCTTCAGCTTTTAGTTTAATTGTTTTGTCGTTTAGCTCAATTGATGCGTCAACACCTCTAAAGTCAAAGCGCGTTTCTAGCTCACGGTTTGCGTTATCTACTGCATTTTTAGCTTCGTTCATTTCTACTTCTGATACGATATCAAATGAAGGCATTGGGTTCTCCTAACTATTAAATCTAAATTTATGCGCCGATTATAACGCTAAAATTATAAATCTTTACATTTTTCTGCCAGTTGTTCAGGTGCGATACTAATTTAGTTTGATATACTGCAGCCTCTTTTTTAAGCGGTTTTAGGATTTATCGTGACAAGGCGTGTTTACCAAGCAGTTTTTTTGATTAGTATTGTGGTGTTTACCCTCTTATTTGCCAAAGAAATAAAAGGCGGCGTTACGAACTTATTTCCACATGTTGATAAAGTTGCCCACTTTGGGATATTTTTTATACTTGCCATCATTATGGATAAAGCCTTTAAGTTACCGCTGTACACGCAAGTACTCTTGCTTGCGGGCTACGGTGCAGCAATAGAAATAATGCAAGATGCGCTTCCCTACAGGCAGGCCTCGTTAGGTGATTTTGTTGCTGATTTTGCCGGTGCGGCCACGTACTTTTTACTAAGAACCATTTTTACTCCTCGAAAAAAGAACCCTTATGGCTAATATTCTTATTATTGGCGACGGCGCTATTGGTTTATTGCTAAGCCATTTTTTATCTAAAGCTCACACTGTTCATGTGTTAACACGCAAAGCCACTGCAAATACACGCTTTTATTGCAAAGCAAAACAGCCTTCGCAAAAAATTAATGCGCGGTTTATTACGCTTAAGCAAATTAATGAACAGCCCGCGTTTGATATTGTTATTTTTGCTGTAAAGGCTTTTCAGGTTCAATCGGCCTTTACGCAAGTTAAACCCTTTTTATCGCCAAGTAGTGTACTTGTTGTATCGCACAACGGAATGGGTAATGTTGAAACGCTCAATGAGCAACTCGATAAGCGACAAGCGTTGTACTTTTTAACCACCAGCATGGCTGGCTTTAAAACAAACGACTTTATAGTACAGCACACCGGTGAAGGTAAAAGCGTATTAGGTGCCTGCAACCCTTGCGCGCACAGTTATCGCCAAGCAATGTGTGAACAATTGCAAAACGTGCCGCAGCTAAGCTACAGTACTAATATTGAGCAGCTACGTTTTGAAAAACTATTAGTAAATATTGCCATTAACCCATTAAGCGCACTGTATGATATTAAAAATGGTCAGTTACGTGCCCCTTATTTTAATAGCATTATCTTTAATTTATTAACTGAGGCATGCCAAGTAGCTCAGGCTTTAAAGCTTGATATTAAACTTGCCGATGCGCTTAACAATGCTTACAACGTTATGATGCTAACCGCTGAAAACTACTCTTCAATGCATCAAGACGTAGCGCATAACCGTCAAACCGAAATAGACGCCATTTGTGGCTATATTAGCCAACAAGGTAAGCGATTAAATATCAGCACCCCGCTAAACGATGCCCTACTTGCTAAAATTAAGGCAAAAAAAAGCGTGGTATAAACCACGCTCTAAATTACGGTTAACCTTTACGGGCGGTAAACTTTTACACCCGTAAAGCCTGCTTCATGAAGAATAAGCGCCTGTAACTGGCTCATAACCCCTCTTTCACAATACAGGTAGTAATCCTTATCTTTTGGCAGATCACCAAATTTAGTCGCTAAGCGGAAAAACGGTAAATGCACTACATCTATACCGTCAATCTCAAGCGGCGCTGCATCCTCTTCCTCTGGTGAGCGAATATCAACAACCACTGCACCCGCTGGTAAATCAACTACCGACTCAGCTTCTTTAAGTTCTTGCTTAGCTTCTACGTCTATATCACGCACATCCATAATGCGAGCGTTTTCAACAACAGTATTAAGCACATCAAAGTCGAACTTTTCTTCTTCGGCTTTAATAACGTCAAGTTTAGCTTTAACCGTTGGCTTTTTAGATATTACGCCACAGTACTCAGGCATGGTTTCGGCCATTTCTGCGGTGCCAATTTTACGGGCAATATTAATAATTTCTTGTTTGTCGTGCTGAATAAGTGGGCGCAAAATCAGGGTTTCTGTTACGCGGTCAATCACACTTAAATTAGCTAAGGTTTGACTAGAAACCTGACCTATACTCTCACCAGTTACCAAGGCTTGAATATTTAATTTTTCGGCTACTTGGCTGCCAGCACGCATCATCATGCGTTTTAGCACAACACCCATTTGGCTGTTTTCAACGTTCTCTAAAATTTCGGCAACAACCGGTTCAAAATCAACCGTGATAAATTTAACTTTATGAGTAGAGCTAAATTTTTTCCATAAGTAGTAGCTGGCTTGTTTAACACCAATTTCGTGTGCTGCGCCACCTAAATTAAAGAATAAAAAGTGCGTGCGAGCGCCCTTACGGATCATCTGATAACTTGCTACACCAGAGTCAAAGCCGCCTGACATTAACGAAAGCACGTCTTCTTGTGTTGGCAGTGGAAAGCCTGCCATACCTTGGTGAGTTTGCGTAACTATGTAGGCTTTATCGTCTTTTACTTCTAAGCGAATAGTTACTTCTGGGCGGCTTAACTTAACGCGAGCGCCTTCAACGTGCTGGTTTAAACCACCACCCACGTAACGCTCTAAATCCGTAGAAGTAAAGTCGTGTTGACCAATACGCTTTGCGCGTACACAAAACGTTTTACCAACAATGGTGTGCCCTACTAGGTCTATGGTTTTTTTATAGATATCGTCAAGCGTTGTGAAGTCAGTTTCGGTCACTTCAATAAATTGCACAATACCAGGAATGCGCTGCAAGCTATCGATAAAGTCTAGGCGTGTTTGTGCATCATCAAGCTTAGTTACAACAGAAATATTATCCCAGTTGTTTCTTACTTGTACTTTTTCGTCAACACGGCGCAATACAATTTTAATGTTATTTTCTAACACTTTAGTAAAGCGTTTACGTACCGAACGGCTTTTAATGGCAATTTCAGGATGTAGTTTGACGATAAATTTAAGCATAGTTCACTCTTAGACTGCGGGAATTCGCGCTCCCAGGCATTGGGCGCGCGATTATAGCAAAAATTTTTGCGTCTAGGAACTAACCAACTAACAGCAGTTAGGCAAGCGCTGGCGCTTGCTCTGCTAGTTGGGTGTATTTTTCACGTAACTGATTCATTTTAAGAATGCTTTTTTCGGTGCTGTAAGCCCTAAATAATGCTAATACTTTTAAAATGCCATGATAAATATCTTGCTCAGCTAAATTACCACTGAGCCTACGCGCTTTAATATACGGAGTCCAAAAACTAACGGTTAGCTTAAGAGTATGGGCAAGTTCAAGCGCATCTTGCTCTTCTATGGCAATCATTTCGTTATCGCGCAGGCCTAAAATAACTTGGCGAACCTGCTCTAATAAAGTTGACTGAAAACCAATGTAGGCTTGTTTTAAGCTTTCATCCCTTGAGAGGATATCGCCTAAGTTGTCGTAAAAAAAATGATAGCGCCACATTAGCTCAAATAATGAATCTAAATAAGCAGTTAAATGATCAAACGCATCATCGTTTGCTTCAATAGGTTTAAAATGAGTATGTAAATGCTCGCTGTAAAGCGCAAAAATATGTCGGATAATGTCTTCTTTATTTTTAAAATGATAGTAAAGATTACCCGGGCTCATCCCTAAATGTGATGCAATATGATTGGTTGATATTGCACGCTCACCATGTTCATTAAATAACGAAATACTGGTGTGTATTATTTTATCCTTAGTATTCATATGCGACGACTCAAATTAACTTATAAACTACATTACACTAAATATCAGCCTTGCAGTATAAACAAATCGGGCTGGTTTAAATACCATCATAATTTACTATTTTAAAAACGAAGTCTGATTATGCTCCACGCAGACATTTGCAATAATGTAGTGCTGTTAGCTAACGCAAAGCCTAAGCAACGTAATTACACTTTAAAAAATAGTAACGCATTTAAAGCACTTTTACTGATTAAATATCAAACATAAAAGCTCAACCTGATCTCCTAGGCTGATTTGTAGAACAAACACTGATAGACTACTTAAAAAATAATAGTTAGTGAAATCTATGAACGTTACGGCAATCTATCCTGGTACCTTCGACCCGTTAACCAACGGCCACACCGACCTAATTCAGCGCGCAGCTAAAATGTTTAGCACGGTTATTGTTGCTATTGCTCATAACCCTTCTAAAAAGCCGTGCTTTAGCCTCGATGAGCGAGTTGATTTAGCCAACACTATTTTAGGGCATTTGAGTAATGTAAAAGTGATTGGCTTTTCAGGCTTACTAGCCGATTTGGCTTTTGATCATAAAGCTGATGTGCTTATTCGCGGTATTAGAGCGGTATCTGATTTTGATTACGAATTTCAGCTCGCAAATATGAACCGCCGCCTAAATCCAGATTTAGAAAGCGTGTTTTTAACACCTTCTGAGCGCAACTCGTTTATATCATCAACCTTGGTAAAAGAAGTTGCCCGCCANCATAATGGCGATGTGAGCGAATTTGTAAGCCCACTTGTAGTGGATGCTTTAAAACAAAGGTTAGGCTGCGACGCAAGCTAAATAAACACAATTAGCGCACTTTAGGTGCGCTAATATACCTAACTACTTTTTAGCCATAGCTTCTAATTCATTGCGGTTAAATAAAACGCGTTTAAGCTTTGCCAAGCCTAAAATATCTTTGTTTATAATTAATACTATTGCCATTATTAAGTCACTCGAAAACTGGCCAACCCCATAGACCCCCCATAACCACCAATAGTCATAACTAACCAACACCACATAATCGTAATGCATAGCCATGTGTAATGTTGCATTAAACGTTAAACCACAAAGAAGATAATAATAGGCTGTGGCGTTAGCATGTTTATAATTATAGGAGAGGCAAGCAAGCGTGAAAATGGTAAGTAAATCTGCAATTACTAAATCTAAATATATTGAGCCTGTAAGGATAAATGATGCTTTGAACATAAATAGGCTGAGCGTATAAGAGAGCATCATCACCAAAGAAATGTACATAATATGCTTATTGCGGCAGTTTATTGTACAAGCAAAATTATAAAGAAATGGAACTACAAAAGCCCATGTAATAAAAATACTTAGGTAGTCATTTACTGTGCTCAATGCCATAAATACATGTTGGAGAATTAATAAGCACCCATTTTTTTAACGAGATATTTTTTGACTTTTATTAACCCTAAAATATCTTTATTTATAAATAAAACCAATGCCATTACTAAGTCACTTGTAAGCTGCCCAATACCATAAAGCCCCCAAAACCACCAATACTCTATATTACCAAGAACGATACTATCGTAATGCATACCGTAAAATACAAACGCATTAAAACTAAGCCCCACGATTAAATAATAAAAAGCGATCGGTTTAGCTTTCGATAAAAAAATCATCCATATCATCAAAGCGATTATGGTAACTGCATCAAATAAGAACAGGTTTAAGTGAGGTGTGGCTGTTTGCGGGTCCATAACCATACTTGATGTATATGAAGCCATCATAATAAATGATATTTGGGCTAAACTTTTATCTGACTTATTTATGCTTGTAGATAAGCAATATAAAAATGCAAAAACAAACAGCCATGTAATTAAAATGGTTATGTAATCATAAAGATCAGCCATCGCCCATAACAGGTTATGCATATCGGAAACGCTTCAACTTTGTAGTTAAATAATTACTTAGCTTTACTAAACCTAAGATATCTTTATTAACAACTAAAACCAACGGCATTAATAAATCAGTAAAATACATGCCAAACACATAAACATTCCAAAACCACCAATAATACAATGTGCCACGCACTTCGATATCGTAATGCATACCTAAAAATAAGCAGGCATTAAAGCTTAGCCCTACAATTAAATAATAAAAGGGCGTAGGTATAGTTTGTTTGGTGAAATTACGCCACAGAAGTAAAACCAGGATAGTTACAGCATCATGATAAAAATAGTTTAAGTGCGGCGTTGCAATAAGTGGGTCCATAAACAAACTAGCTGTGTAGGATACCATCATAAGAAATGAAAGCTGTGCTCTGCTCTTATCTGACTTATTAATACTTGCCGATAAGTTATACAAAAAGGCAAGAATAAAAAACCACGTAAACAAAACGCCTACGTTGTACCCTAAATCGACCAGCCCCCAAAGAATATCAGCCACTTTGCTTCAATCTCATAACACCGCTCACCCACTTATCAGTAGCATGCACTAACCTTAAAAAATCCTTTTTAATGAACAAAATACTAACCATGATGATATCCATAATATTAATCACAACCGTATAAAAAGACCAAAACCACCACGGTTCGTAATTACCACGTACAAACACATCTATGTGCATAGCTAAAAATAATAACGAATTGATGCTCAAGCCAAATAATAAGTAAGTAGATATGCGCTTTTCAGGTAGGAAATACCGCAGAAATAAAATAAAAAATAAAGTGCCTACATCATAGCAAAACAGTTCTATGTAACTAATGTTGTAAATATCTATAACTGTACTTAAGCAGTAAGAAACTACCATAACTAAAGATAGCCATACTGCCTGTTTTGATGGATTGTTAATGCTAGTTGTTAGTGAATATAAAAAGGCCATTAAAAACCCCCACTGCACTAACGCACCGATATAAACTGACACTTCAGGAGGGATTAGAACATTATTCACTATTGCGGTTTCTTAGCAAAGAGCGAGTAAATAAGGTTTTTGAAATAAATAATTTTTAAAAAGTCTTTATTAATAAACAGCACTAAAATCATACTCAGATCAGAAATCGCCACCACTGATGAATACAACCCCCAAAACCACCAATAGGTGTAATTATGTAAAATATAAGAGTCTAAATACATACCTAGAGCAAAGCACATGTTGATACTCAGCCCAAGCATAAGATACATAAATGCAACCGTTTTCTCTTTAATATAAAAGTATTGAGCAATAATTAAAACCACAATGGTGATAGCATCTAAAATAGCGAGATCAAGGTAAGTAATGGTTTGGTAATTGAACAAAACACCTGGAAAATACGAAATAGCCATAATCGATGAAAGTATAACTAACGCTTTAAAGCGTGAATTGATAGATGAGACTAAAGAATATAAAAATGCCATGAGGAACCCCCATTGCAATACCACACCGATTATATGGGCAATTCTCACATCTAATAAAAAAGAGATGATATCCATCTTAAAAGTAAACGCTAATAATAAGCACCTCAAAAATAATAAACAACACCATTAACTGAGCACCTAGCTTAGTATTTTACTTATCCAAACTATAACTTTCATCGCCATAAACGTATCGATACTTCGTCTTTAAAATGCTAGCTGCAAAAGCCACCTTTTAAGCTTAATTAAGCCTAAAAAGTCTCTATTGATAATTAGTACGGCGATCATACACAAATCAGAAAGCATAACAGCCGATGAATAAAAGCGCCAAAACCACCAGTAGGTGTAATTATATAGAATATTGGTATCTAGATACATGCATAGGGCTAAAAAGGTGTTAACGCTAAGGCCGAAGATTAAGTAGACATAAACTGTCGTTTTCTCTTTAATAAAATAACGCTGAGTTACATACACCGCAACTAAAATAGCGATATCTAAAAGGGCAAAATCTAAATAAGTAACCGTTTGAAAGTTTGTAAATATCCAAGGCAAATAACCTATCGCCATAATACTCGAAAGTACAACAAAGCCTTTAAAGGGGTTATTTATTGAAGATACTAATGAGTATAAAAAGGCCATGAGAAACCCCCACTGCACAATAGCGCTTAATATATAAGCGAAATCGAAGTTAGAGATTACATCAATAATAGCCATGTTGTTTGAAACACTATGTAGTTAGGCAAAAATAAGTAATATTAACATAATTCATCTGACCCTCGTCAGTACCATCCCTCTCTCCTGGCAACTAAAACTCAATAAATAGCCCCACAAATGCAGCAAACCTCACGTTATTAAAGTTCAGCCACACTTATAACTTTTCAATAAGCCGATTACTCTTTAGCTGGTTAACCACTAGTGAAAGCATCATTAAAACATCAATTACGTTTACGCCGATAGAATAAACACTCCAATACCACCATGGCTCAAAGTTATATAGAACATATAAGTCATAATACAAAAGCAACGTAAGTACGGCATTAGCAGTTAAAGCCAGAACGAGGAACAGGAAAGCTTTGGTACGTTTAAAAACATTGAAGTACTGCAAAGTGAGTAGCGCTACAATTGTAATAAAATCGTAGAACGCCCAATTAAGATATAGGTTATCTAACAATCTTATATAGCTGCCAAAAATATATGAGCAGAGCATTAGCGCAGATAGGTAAACTGGTGACTTATTTTCTTTGTTTATGCTGGAGACTAGACAGTAGAGGAAGGCCATTAAAAAGCCCCATTGGGAGAAAGCCGCTACATAATCCATTAGGGCTTCAGATAAATACATTTAATCTAGGTCGTGGGCTGAGGCTTTGTCGATTTAAACAAACCACATAGCTTACTTTTTAATTTGTGTAGACCTAAAAAGTCTCTATCTACAATCAAAGAAACAGCCATCAATAAATCGATAGTAATCACCGAGAAAGTATAAAAATCCCAAAAAAACCATGGTTCACTATTACGTAAAATAAAGGTGTCTAGTTGCATACATAAAGCTAAACTAAGATTCGTAGACAATCCAAAAATTAAATAAAGCAATGAACTAGAGCTTGTTTTAATAAAATGTTTCGCTATGAAAAGTGCAGCTATAGTGCAACCATCGTATATTGCTAAATCTAAATAAGTTAATTCATAAATAGACAACCAATCTAAAAAGTACTCATACGATGAGTATGAAATAAACATGATTAATGAACTGAGTAAAAGGGTAGTATTTCTCTTATTACCAATAGAATAAACAAAAACGTTAAACAAAAAGGCCATCATAAAAGCCCACATTGTAAAAGCTGACAAAGAAAAATGACCAAAAAACTCAGTTAAAAACATCAAGAACCTTTAGTTATTATTTTGGTTTAGGAGCACCTGGTAAAATTGAAGCTTGTCGTTCAGTTCCCATACTAGCTGCCATCGCCTCTTGAGAGAGGCTTACTGTATCAGATTGTAGGGTTTTAGGGCTAGCAGTTTGTTCCGTTGCAGGCTGTAATTGTTGTGTTTTATTGTATGCTTGCATTTGTAATTGGCTATTAGCTGAAACTTGCATGTGATTGATCCTTGTATAAGTTTTAATATTATTTGGCGCAACTTTTAATCACACCATCATGTAGGTAATTGCATTACCTGTTTTAAGCAGTGATAGCTATTTTGCTATCTGACTTATACAAAGCAACCAGCGTGCCAAGATTTTTTGACATACCCATAATATATGCTAACAAGCTATTGTATTCACACTAAGCCTTAAGTTAACCCTTATAGCTAAAGTGAAATCTCGCACACCACCCCAAGCTCATCTGACCAGTTCATTATACACATAAAAAAACGCACAGGGGTAACCGTACGTTTTTTATATCCAGGGAATTTAAGCCACGTATTTACACGGGATCTCCGCACGTGTACTTGGCTTTAAAATATATTCCATTGCTACTTCGTCACAGTTTTCTTTACGAAGGCAAAGTTCGCAATCTTTCATTACCTTCTCTGGTAACGATTCTTTACTACAAAAAGTAAAACGCTGCTGTTCAAAAAAATCTGGCACACGGGTTAATACAATAACGCGATTAAGCGCCAATTTTTTGGCTTTTGCTAATAAGTGCTCTACAAGCTGCCTACCCTGCCCAGTTACCGCGCTTTGTGGATCTATGCCTAAAGAGCGTATTTCAGCAAGCCCCGTGTCGTAAATGTATAACGATGCACATCCCGACACTTTGCCGTCTATTTCTGTTACTGCAAATTCGTTAATTGAATGCACCATGTCGCTTTTAGCACGCGGCAAGTTTTCACCTACCGTAGCCCAGTGCTGTATCAGCCTAGCAATATCTTCAACATCATCTAAATTTGCATCACGAACCGTTATTTGCTGTTTTTTTTTGGCTTCTTTAACCGCTTTAGTAACTTGTTCAATAGATGTACCGCCAAGCGCTTGACGTGCTTTAATACAGGCATCTATTTCAAGTACTGGGTAAACGTCATCTTCAAACACGTCATTAACCGATTTGTACTGCTCAAGCGAAAGCTCCTCTAAGGTTTTACCTTCGCTTATAGCAAGCTGCACAAGTACACCCACAATGTGGTGGCCTTCTCTAAATGGCACACCTTTAGCTACTAAGTAGTCTGCAAGCTCTGTTGCATTAGCATGGCCGCCTTTTGCCGCTGCGAGTGTTCTATCGCCGTTTACTTTTACGCCTTTGATACACGCTTGCGCCATGTGAATACAGGCAAGCCAAGTTGGCATAGCGTCAAAAAGACCTTCTTTGTCTTCTTGCATATCTTTATTGTACGCAAGAGGGAGTGCTTTTAAGGTCATCATCATGGCACTAAACGCACCAAATACACGGCCCGTTTTACCACGAATAAGCTCTAGTGCATCAGGGTTCTTTTTCTGCGGCATTAACGATGAGCCAGAGGTAACATTATCAGCAAGCTCTATAAATCCGGCTTCACCAGAGTTATAAAATATTAAATCTTCAGCCATACGCGATAAATGAATCATAGAAATAGAAGCACAGCTTAAAAGCTCTACTACAAAATCACGGTCAGATACGCCATCAAGGCTGTTTTTAGTTGCGCCAGTAAAGCCTAGGCCTTGCGCCAAAGCTTGGCGATCAATTGGGTAGGCAGTACCTGCTAATGCGCCACTGCCAAGAGGACAAAAATTAAAGCGCGCTTTGGCATCTTGTAGGCGGCTTTCATCACGCTCTAGCATTTCTACATAAGCCATACACCAATGGCTAAACAATACAGGTTGAGCACGCTGTAAATGCGTATAGCCTGGCAATATAGTCCCCAGCTCGCGTTCAGCTAACGCCACAAACTCAGCTTTTAGTGCAGCAATTGCACCGAGCAAATGATCGGCAGTATCGCGGCACCATAATCTAAAGTCAGTGGCTACTTGGTCATTACGGCTTCGGCCTGTGTGTAGCTTTTTAGCTAAATCACCTACTTTTTCGATTAGTGCAGCTTCTACGTGCGAGTGAATGTCTTCTGCACCTGAGGTTGCCACTGCTTGTGGATCTGCTTTTACTTCTTCAAGCAGTTCATTTAGTGCTGCAACCAATTTGGTGTGCTCATCGCTTGTAAGTACATTTACTTGCTCAAGCGCACCTGCCCATGCCACAGAGCCAATAATATCTTGCTCTGCTAACTGATAATCGAACGGAAGTGAGTCGTTAAATTGTTTAAACGCCTCATCAGGACCCGTAGAAAAACGTCCGCCCCATAATGCCATGAAATCTCTCCAAACCCTGTAATGCCCCTTATACAAGGGGCTATAAATAATTTACTTTTTAGCCATTGCTGAAATTCTGCTCGAAAGCGAGAATAAACGAATAAAGCCTTCAGCGTGCGATTGGTCATACACATCGTCTTCACCAAATGTAGCAAAGTCTTCGCTGTATAAGCTATTAGGTGATTTTTTCTGAACAGCTGTCACTTGCCCTTTGTAAAGCTTAAGTACAACTTCACCCGTTGCTAGTGTAGAAAGCGCTTCTGCGCCCGCTAAAATAGAATCTTTAAGAGGTGTAAACCAACGACCATCATAGACTAAATGCGAAAACTCACCGCCCAGTACTTCTTTCCACTTACGGCTTGATTTATNCCGCCATAATAACGGTGCCACCAGGAGTTTCGTAACAGCCGCGCGATTTCATGCCTACTAAACGGTTTTCTACAATATCTACACGGCCAACACCATGTGGCGCAGCAATGTCGTTTAATTTAACTAAACAGTCGTAAGGCTTAAGCTGCTCGCCATTTACGGCAACCACTTCACCCTCAATAACCGTAAGCGTTACATGCTCAGCTTTATCTGGTGCTTGCTCTGGTGAGTTAGTCCAGGTCCAAACTTGGTCACTAGGCTCACACCATGGATCTTCAAGCTCGCCGCCTTCGTGCGAAATATGCCATGCGTTAGCATCACGGCTGTATATTTTTGTTGCTGAAGCAGAACACGGAATATCACGCTCAGCCAAGTAATCTAATAATGATTCACGGCTTGATAAATCCCACTCACGCCATGGTGCAATTACTTTTAAATCAGGTGCAAGCGCTGCAAAACATGATTCAAAACGAACTTGGTCGTTCCCTTTACCAGTACAACCATGCGAAAGTGCATCGGCACCTACTTTACGTGCAATTTCAACTTGCGCTTTAGCAATAATAGGGCGCGCCATAGACGTACCTAATAAATAAGTACCTTCGTAAATAGAACCCGTTTTAAGCGTTGGGTAAATGTACTCACTTACCATTTCATCTTTTAAGTCAACTACGTAACACTCAGATGCGCCTGATGCGATGGCTTTTTCTTCAACGCCTTCAAGCTCTTCAGCGCCTTGGCCTACATCGGCAACAAAGGCAATTACTTCACAACCGTAGTTTTCTTTTAACCATGGCACGATAGCTGAAGTATCAAGACCACCTGAATAGGCTAAAACGACTTTTTTAATTGAACTCATAGGTGTTCCTTAACAAAATTTGGATTTAGTAATGTAACTAGCAGAGCATTTTGCGCATGCATGCGATTTTCTGCTTGTTGAATAATTTTTGATGCTGGGCCATCCATTACCTCAGAGGTAATTTCAAACTCACGGTGTGCCGGTTGGCAATGTAATACCGTAGTCGCACCTGTTTGTTCTAGCAATGCTTGGTTTAGCTGATAAGGCATGTATTTTTCTTTAACTTGCTCAAGAGGCGTATCATCGCCCATAGACACCCACGTATCTGCATATACAACATGAGCGCCTACAGCGGCTTCTACACGGTCGCTTACCATTACTGATGCGCCGTTCATTGCAGCAATTTGCTCTGCCTTTTTAAGAATTTGTGAATCAGGCGAGCTGCCTTTTGGTGTAACAGCAACAAAATCAGTACCTAGCGTTGCCGCTAATAACATAAGTGAATGAGTAACGTTGTTACCTTCACCTAAGTAAGCCACTTTTAGCTCACTCACATCGCCGTGTACTTCTTGCAGCGTTAAAAAATCAGCCAATGCCTGGCACGGGTGATATAAATCACACAAGCTATTAACGACAGGTACACTAGAGTATTCACCTAAGGTGGTTAACGTGCTGTGCTGGTTTACGCGCGCTACAATTCCATCAGCCCACGTAGAAATATTAAGTGCAAAGTCTTTTACAGATTCTCGTGCACCCATAGCGCCGTTTTGCTGATCTAAATACACAGCGTGGCCGCCTAAACGGTTAATACCAATATCAAACGATAAACGCGTACGTAAACTTTGCTTTTCAAATAAGGTAACAATTGACTTACCCGCTAATACTTGGCTGTACTTTTCTGGCTTTGCTTTTAAATCACGCGCTAGTTTTAGTAAATTTAGTGCGCCTTGTTGGTCTAATTCTAGACCCGTTAAAAAATTCTCTAACATGATAACCCTATGGTGTAATTTTTGTTCCGACATGCTCGCCCTGTAGCAAAGCAATTAAATTGTCTGGCTTTTGCCAGCTGGAAATATACACACCGCGTCGTAAATGTTGGGCAGCGTGCAGGCTGGTCTTAACTTTGACCTCCATTCCGCCCAAAATTACCCCTTCATCAATTAAAGTATCAATGTGTTTTGTGTCAAGTTGATGTAACGGCTGCTTGTTTGCATCAAGTACTGCTTCTACATCTGTCATAAAAATAAGTTCTGCATTTAAGTTGCTAGCAATCGCTGCGGCAGCTTCATCAGCGTTAACATTGTACCAATTACCTTGCTCATCAAACCCAATGGAGCTCACGATAGGTAACCGACCAAGCTTAAGTAAATCGTTAACAATTGAATCATCATTACTTTCGCACTTACCTACTTGCCCAAGCGCTTTTAGCTTTTGAGACGCCATAACTCCGGCTTCATACAAACAGAGACCAACAGGTTTATGGCCTGCATTAATAGCTTGGCTTACCAGCTGCTTATTTGCACAGCCAGCCAGCGCCCCCACTATGTAAGGCATTTGCTCACTTGGGCTAATACGCAGTCCTTGGTGCTTTGCACTAGCAAAGCCTGCTTGTTTTAGCCAAGTGTCAACTAACGAGCCACCACCATGAACAATAACAAACTGATTATTTTGATCAGCGTTTAATACATTAAACAAAGCTTTTGCCGCGTTTTCAGTATTAAGTACAGCACCACCTAATTTAATTACCCACGTTTTAGTGCTCATTAAAAGGCTCCTTTTAAGCCAGTGGTGTGATCTAAATTCATTGATAAGTTAATACATTGCAAGGCTTGGCCCGCAGCGCCTTTTAATAGATTATCTATCGCTGCCATAACAATCAGTTGAGAGCCTTGCTGCTGCCAACCAATATCAACATAGGGTTGTTTTACCACGCTTTTAATAGATGGCACTTTATCAGCTAACAAACGAATCAACGGCTCGTTATTAAGTACTTGATAAGCATCAGATACGTTTTCCTTGGTAACGCCTGGCTTAAGCTGTACATAAATAGTTTCTAAAATTCCACGCGGAAAGTTACCTAAGTGCGGTGTAAATAACACCTTGTGGCCAAGGTGTTGTTCAATTTCAGGCCCATGACGATGGTTAAATAAACCATACGGGGCAAGCGATACTTCACAAAAGTGAGTACCTACGCTGGCTTTACGCCCTGCGCCAGTAACACCTGAAACAGCATTAATAATCACTTTTTCATCACTCAACAAGCCTGCCTGTTGCAACGGCTTTAACGCATTAAGCGCAGCGGTTGGGTAACAGCCGGCTACAGCCACAAGATTTGCTTTGGCAATTGCACTGCTATTCCACTCAGCTAACCCGTAGGCTGCTTCGTTTAACAACTCAGGATGTTGGTGCTCAAAACCATAGTAAGTAACATAGTCGTCGTTGCTAGCAAGGCGGTAACCACCTGATAGATCGAATACTTTTTTACCCATAGCTAAAAACTGCGGGGCTAAATCAACACTTACTTTGTGATCAGTACATAAGCAGATGTAATCGGCACTCGAATTTATGTCATCAAACGCGGATTCGCTCAGTGGTAGTAGAGGAATATCAAGAAGATTTCTATGCTCTGGGTATAAATCACTTAATAATTTATGTTTATCTAAACTTCCCTCAGAGACATAACAGCCCGATAACGTTAAATTAGGGTGCTTAGCAACTAAGCTTGCTAATTCTGCGCCGCTATAACCGCTTGCGCCAATAATCGCTACATTCATTTTTTACTCGTTTATAAATTTACTACTAAATAGGTGTGGTGTTCGCTTACACTAGCTTAGATGCTAGCTAATACTTTTCTCAATGAATTGTTGATTATCGTCGCATTATCTTCATGGCTATACTTAATATATTTATGCTTAAAAAGTGAATTGATATTCATCATAAATGCTTTTATATTGTTATGCAATTAAATTGAATAATTATTTTGGATTTTTTTATGTCTTTGCCGTCATTTATCTCTATGTACCAACAACTCATTGCAGCCCCCTCTATTAGTGCAATAGAAGATGAACTTTGTATGAGTAATAAAGGAGTAATAGAGTTGCTAGCACGTTGGTGCGAAAGTTTAGGTTTTACTTGCGAAATTATAGAGTTAGAAGGTGGGAAAGGCCGATACAACCTACTTGCGAAGCGAGGGCAAGGCGATGGCGGCTTAATGCTTGCTGGCCATACAGACACCGTACCGTTTGACGATAGCCGCTGGAACCACGACCCGTTTAAACTCACTGAACATAATAATAACTTATATGGGTTAGGTAGTATTGATATGAAAGGCTTTTTTGCTTTTGTATTACAAGCTATTAGTGAGCTTGACATAAAACAGCAAACACAACCTATTTTAATACTCGCCACTGCCGATGAAGAAACCACCATGGCGGGAGCGCAGCAAATTTGTAAGCATCCTAATTTAAAACCTGCGCGTTGTATTATTGGTGAACCTACTGATATGACTCCTGTATTTACTCACAAAGGACATATGAGCACGGCTATAAGAGTGATTGGCCGTTCAGGTCATAGTTCCGATCCCGAACGTGGTCTTAACGCCATCGAAGTCATGCATAAAGTGATTACAAAGTTGCTGATCTTAAAAGAGCAGTTAAAGAATAAATATTCAGTTGAACATTTTGAAATACCTTACCCTACCTTAAATTTAGGTAATATTCATGGTGGCGACAACGCAAATCGAATTTGTGGCTGCTGCGAAATGCATATAGACATGCGTCCGCTCCCAGGGTTAAGCATTAAAGACTTACAAGCCTTACTTATTGATGCCACCAGCGATATAAACGCGCAATACCCAAGCGCAGTGAGCGTAATTGATTTACACGAGCCCATTCCAGCTTTTAGTGGCAGCACTGATAGCGCACTCGTTAAAATGGCAGAAAAAATTGCAGGAGAAAAAGCCGTTGCAGTAAATTATTGCACAGAAGCTCCGTTTATTCAGCAACTTGGCTGTGAAACAATAGTCATGGGGCCAGGCTCAATTAATCAAGCCCACCAACCTGATGAATTTTTAGCAATGGAGAAAATAAACCCATCGCAAAAAATTATAACTGACATTATTAGGGCAAACTGCTTTAACGCTTAAAAAGAAGTATTAAAACTCACAGCAAAAATAACAAAGGCGCCCATTGGCGCCTTTGTTTTAGTTTATACCTAGGCGTTACTGCATATACTTACTTAAGTACTTTTTAAATACAGGGTCTGTTTTAGCAAGCTCTTTTTGCTCAGCTAAAATCTCTTTTAATATAACACCCGATGTGAGCGGATTAGCCAATACCACTCTAAATACCACCGTCGGCTGATTATCGTACTTTGACGGGGTTAAGCGAGTACGCGATACAAACGAGCGCCCTGATTCACGTTGGCGTTTTTGCATACTGGCAGTAAAGCGATTGAGCGACGCGAAAATTTCTAACCGTGTTGCGGCATCTGCTTGGGCTATGGCTTGTTTAATTTGTTTAGGCACATAGCGGTATGTAAGCAAACACAGCTCAGGCTCTGAAATCAGCTCAAAGTCTTCATCCGCTTTAATTAAGTCAGCAAAGTAATGTGCTTTTTTGATACTACGATCAATAAGCATTTCGTAGCCTTTGCGGCCAATAACGCGTAAGCAAGCATGTACTAACATAGCCATACCTGGGCGGCTGCCTTCGAGTGTATGGCTTCCTAAATCTTTTGAACCTTTACGTAATATGTACTCTGCATGGTGCTCTATTGCATCCGTAGCAGTTGGGTCTTTAAATAACACCAAGCCTGCGCCCATTGGCACATACATTTGTTTGTGTGCATCAATGGTAATTGAATCTGCGCGCTCAATTCCTTTTAATAATGGCCGATGCGTTTGCGATAAAAGCGTTGCCCCACCCCACGCTGCATCAACGTGAAAATGGCAGTTTATTTGCTGCGCTAAATCGGCCATATCATCAAGAGGGTCGATATTACCGGTCTCAGTTGTGCCCGCAACCCCTACAATTGCCATAACTTTTATGCCTTGCGATTCAAGCTCTAAGGCTTTTTCGCGCATGGCATTCACATCAACCTTGTTATTTTCGCAGGTTTTTACACCAATTAAATTTTCACGGCCGATGCCTAGTAAATCAATTGATTTACCTAAAGAATAATGCCCTCGCTGCGACACTAAAACGGCCAGCCCTTTGTAGCCATAATGCAGCATACCTGCTACGAGCCCTTGAGCAGCAATGCCTTTAAAGCTGCCGTCGGATTTTAATAAGCGGTTACGCGCAATCCACAGTGCCGTTATGTTTGCAACTGTACCACCGGAACAAAAAGCACCGAGTGATGTTTTAGCACTGTGCATCCATTTAGAATAAAACGACTCATCTTGCGAGTAGGCTAAATGATGCATCATGCCTAGCACTTGGCGCTCTAGGGGCGTAAATGCTTTTGAGGTTTCTATTTTTACTAGGTTTTGATTAAGCCCCACCATCAATTTTGAAAGCGGTAGTAAAAAATGCGGAAGAGCCGATGTCATATGCCCAATAAAGCTAGGCGCAGCCGTGTGTACCGAATGGGCAACTAGCTGCTCCATAATATCTTGGGCGTAAGCAGATACAAACGTTGGGTTTTCTGGGATCACCGCAGCCTGAAAATCTTTTTCAATTTCGTGTAATGGTTTTTCAATTGCCGCTATATTTTCGTTTAAAAACCCTGCTAAATTACTCGAAATTTCAAGCTCAATTTTGCTTAAAGTTGAGTCTGGCGCTTCAGGTACAGTAAATATACGCTTAAGGCTTTCTTTAGAGGCGACGGCACAACGCTTTTGATCCATCTTTATACCTAGTGTGTGTGTAGCTAAAACACGCGTTTAACAGTTAAAAATGCCAAACTATGGCGCTATTATAAGCAGCGTGCTTCTTTTAAAAATTGCGCTAACTTTACTGCAATATAAGTAAAATGTCTCCCTTTAAGCCATAAAAGCGACTAAACGGATGACAAATATTGTAAAAAAATTTCAATAATAGGATTTTATTAAAAAGTCACATTTTAGTTTTGGGCAAATTGCATTTATGCGTATACTTAATATGTGTAACAATAAGGGACAAGTATGCTCACAGGGAAATTAAAAGGGAAGTGGTTTATAGCTGGCTTTACATTGTTTTTGGTCAGTTTATTAGTCTATGTTTATTACACCTATAGCTCAGCGCGTAGCGAAATTATGCACGCTGTCGATGAGCGCCTTCTAAATGCCGCCACCAGCGTAAAACATATTTTAGGGCAAAGTTACCACGATAGAATTAGCCAAGGCTACGATATTGGTTTTTCGGTTTACCAAACTAAAAGCAAACAACTCTCAGAGCTTGCACAAGCGCTTGATATAGCTTACGTCTATTCGATGATCATACGCGATAACAAAGTTTACTTTACCTCTTCCAGCTACACCAAAGACGATCAAGAAAACGCACGTGTTACGCAATTTCTTGATTTATACCCAGAGGCCACCGACATTAACAGGGGCGCGTTTTATTCAACCGAGCCTGTTTTTGAGCAATCTAGCGACCAATGGGGTGATTTTAAAACTGTTTTTATTCCCTTTGTAGATAAATATGGTACTACCTACATTACGGGTGCCGACATAACCTTAGATGATTTAAATAAAAAGCTTCAATACAGCGTCACTAAAGCCATAATAACGGCGTGTTTTTTCTTTTTTATTGCGGTACTGGTTGCAGCTATTTATATATATTTGTTAAAGCGTACCCTAGCAACAGATGCCAGTACGGGCTTTGCCAATCATATTGCGCTTGAGTACTTTATCAAAAAGAGTAATTCACACCACATGCAGCTTGCCATTATTTGGGTGAACGAAATTGAAGATATTAATAGCTTTTATGGCACTCAAGTTGGCGACAACGTAATGAAAAACTTGCTCAGTCATTATCAAAGTCGCAGCCCGCAAAGCTGTAAGGTGTATCGCCTTGCTACTAATAAAATTGCCGTGCTTACCCCTAAAAGCTTTAAAAGCAGCGAACTGAGCGATTTAGTTGAGTCGTATAACGCAAACAGCCCGGTATTAACAAACCCATTTATTTATATAACTTACTGCGCAGGTATCGCCAGTGGTAATAAATCACTACTGATTGAAAACGCGCATATTGCAACGCTTCAGGCTAAACATGGCCGCGGTAAGGTTGTTAGCTACTCAAAAGTAATGAGCGATGTAAAAAACCAGTATCAATACAATGTAAGCCTTGCCAAAGAGGTTCAAGAAGCATTTGATAACAACCGCATAGTGCCTTATTTTCAGGCTATGTTTAACACCACCAATAATGAAGTTGTACATTACGAATGCTTAGCCAGAATGGTGACTAAAAATGGCGAAATTTTAAAACCCGACTCATTTTTAAATGTAGTGAGCCGCTCAAGAATGGGCGGACTGCTAACGCGCACGCTATTTAGCCAATGTATAGAGCGGTTTAGAAAAACAGATATATGCTGGAGCTTAAACATAAGCGATAAAGATATACTCGACCCTAGTTTGAGTGAATACATTGCTAACGAGCTTAAGCGCTACCCGCACCCAGAAAACATCACGCTTGGCCTTTTAGAGTCACATGCTATTACTAATTTTTTAGAAGTTAAAACGTTTATTTCTATGGTAAAAACCAAAGGGGTGAATGTCATTATTACTGGTTTTGGTAGTGGTTATTCAAATATTTCGAATGCGCTAAAGCTTGAAGTAAACGGTATAAAACTCGACGGCGCATTAGTAAAACAAGCAGTAAGTGATGAAAATATAGCCTTATTTATTGAGCATACAGTTCATGCTGCAAAGCAGCTTGGTTTAACGCTCATGGCAGAGTCGGTAGAAAATGTAAGTATTGAAAATGCGCTTAAAAATGTAGATGTGGCGCTGATGCAAGGCAATTACTTTGCTTACCCAGCGCCACATGTTAACTCATCAAGCCAAGAGGAAGTGGCCGTTTAAAGGTCTATCACTAAACGATGGCTTTGTTGGCCGCTGGCCCAGTATTTACGCTCAAACGGAGTAATCGCTTCGTTTGATTCATACAGCGTCACCTCACAAGAGTGTCCCGATAGCTCAAGCGCTCTGGCAAACTCTTTTACATAAATATCCCAGTTACTGCGCACCTCTAAGCGACCGCCTAGCTTAACAATAAACGGAAAAATAGCCGCGCCGTGCCACCTACGCTGGATATGCTTAGATTTAGGCCATGGGTTAGGATAAAGCAAATAATGATGCGTAGGCTGCCAATTAGCAGCCACAGCTAAACGCCAAAAGTCATTTAAGTCAGCTTGGACCAAAATGTACTGGCCGCTGTCTGTTTGTTTATATTCAACATCGTGCTTATCTAAGCGGTGCGACGATTTATCAATACCAATAATTAATGCATCTGGGTGGCGCTTAGCTAAATTAGCCGAGCTCTCCCCTACTCCACAACATGAGTCTATAATAAGCGGTCCATTAAAAGCTTGAACCTGCTCATTGACTTCATCAAACGCTTGTTGAGTGTGCTCAGCAATAGGCTTTTTAAACTCTGCGTTTAAATGCTTGTTAACGATTTCATCAAGCTTTTCGTGTATACCCGCCTGATTAGATACAATACTGCGTGAATTTGCATCGCTCATTAATGTCTAAGCCCCACACCTTTTTTAATTAACGTTAGCGCTAAAGTAAATAGCACCGTAATAAATACTAATATAACGCCAAGCGCGACACTTAAATCAACATCCGACACGCCTAAAAAGCCATAACGAAACGCATTAACCATATAAATAATTGGGTTTATTTGCGATACATTTTGCCAAAACTCTGGCAGTAGCGTAATTGAATAAAATACGCCGCCTAAGTATGTTAGTGGCGTTAAAATAAAGGTTGGGATAATACTAATATCGTCAAAACTATTGGCGTAAATAGCGTTAATTAAACCACCGAGTGCAAACACCGCTGAGGTTAAAATTACCGTTGCCATAATTACAAATATATTGTGTATTTGAATATCAACAAACAACAGCGATACACAGGTAACAATAAAGCCCACCATCATGCCGCGGGTCATACCGCCGCCCATATAACCAAGTACAATTATGTAATTAGGCACAGGCGCAACCAATAGCTCTTCAATACTTTTTTGAAACTTGGTTGAATAAAAACTAGAAGCAACATTAGAATATGAGTTGGTAATAACCGACATCATTATTAGCCCCGGAACAATAAATTCCATGTAGCTAAAACCACCCATTTCACCAATACGTGAGCCAATTAAATTACCAAAAATAACAAAGTATAAACTCATCGTAATCGCCGGCGGTACTAAGGTTTGCACCCAAATACGTAAAAAACGAATACACTCTTTAATCCATAAACTCTTTAAGGCTACGCCATATTTAAACATTTATTCGCCCCGCCCTTGCTCTAGTAATCCTACAAATAACTCTTCTAATCTGTTTGCTTTATTACGCATACTCAAAACAGTGTTACCTTGCTCGGTTAGCGCGCTGAAAACTGCATTTAACCCTTGAGATTTAGCCACTTCAACTTCTATGGTGTGTTCATCAGGCATGCTAAACGAGTACCCCTCAAGGGTGACTGGCTGTGCTGGCTGTTTTAAATCAAGCACAAAGGTTTCTTTATCAAGCTTAGCTAGTAACGCTTTTATAGTGGTGTTTTCAACAATACGGCCAGTATCAATAATGGCGATGTTTTTACATAACAACTCAGCTTCTTCAAGGTAATGCGTGGTTAAAATAATCGTTACGCCTTGCTCATTAATTTGGCGTAAAAAGTCCCACATTGAGCGGCGCAGCTCTATATCAACCCCTGCAGTGGGTTCATCTAATATTAGTAGCTTTGGCTCATGCATTAATGCGCGGGCAATCATTAAACGGCGTTTCATACCCCCTGAAAGCGTACGTGCTTGCTTGTCTTTTTTTTCTAATAAGCCAAGCTGAGTTAAATATTTATCGGCACGCTTATGCGCTTCTGCGCGAGTAACACCGTAGTAGCCTGCTTGATTTACCAATATTTGGCCAAGCGTTTCAAACTGACTAAAGTTAAACTCTTGTGGCACAAGGCCTAAATGCGCTTTAGCAGCTTCAAGGTCGGTATCGATGTTGTGACCAAACACTTCCACCTTACCTTGTGTTTTATTTACCAAGGACGATATAACACCAATAGTGGTCGACTTACCGGCACCATTTGGGCCAAGTAAGGCAAAAAAGTCGCCTTCAAAAACTTGTAAATCAACACCTTTCACGGCCTCTACACCGTTTTTATAAACCTTGGTCAGGCCTTCTATATTTAAAGCAACATTTTGCTTATTCATTATTTACCCTCACCATAACCCCAACGTTTAGTTAGGTTATGTTCAATGTTTAAATGATCTAAAATTCGCGCCACCATAAAATCAACTAAGTCTTCAATACGTTGTGGCTTGTGATAAAAACCAGGCGCAGCGGGCATAATAGTGACCCCTAAACGCGCAAGCTTTAACATATTCTCAAGGTGAATTTCGCTAAAGGGAGTTTCGCGTGGCACTAAAATTAATTGCCCTCGCTCTTTAATAACCACATCGGCTGCACGCTCGAGTAGGTTATCTGATGCTCCGAGCGCAATAGCAGACACAGACCCTGCACTGCACGGGCATACTACCATTTTTTTAGGCGCCGCAGAGCCTGAAGCTACAGGGCTAAACCAGTTATCTTTACCAAATACTTTTAACTGCTCTGGCTTGGCATTAAATAAAGCACTTAACTGCTCGGTTGCTTTATCTTCATTAGCTGAGAGTTTAATGTTTGACTCTGTATCAAGCACCACGCGCGCAGCACTTGATATAAGTACATACACTTGAAATTGCTGCGCGAGTAATACTTCAAGCAATCTTAAACCGTAAGGCGCGCCTGAAGCACCACTAAACGCCAGTGTAATTTTATCTTTAAACTGCACATTATTCTCCGCTGTATTTTTTAGCTAAACCATCAACTAAGTGTTGATGTAAGCCATTAAAACCGCCATTGCTCATAATTAATATGTGCTGATTTGGCATGATATTTTCAAGCACAGTGTCAATAATCATTTGCGTACTATTAAAACACTGCATTCCGGCATTATCGGCTTGCGCTTTAAGAGACCAATTTAGGTTATCGGGCTCAAATAACAGCACGTCATCGGCATCACTTAACGAAGCAAGTAGCGTATGTTGGTGTACACCCATCTTCATGGTGTTTGAGCGTGGCTCTAAAATAGCAATAATTTTTTCATCACCCACTTTTGCACGTAACCCCGCAAGCGTGGTTTTTATGGCTGTTGGGTGGTGCGCAAAATCGTCGTACACTTTAATGTTATTTATATCGGCTTTAAGCTCCATACGCCGTTTAGGGCTAATAAACTCTTCAAGCGCTGCAATGCTATGCTCAACGGCTATACCTACATGGCGCGCTGCCGCGATAGCCATAATGGCATTTTTAACATTATGCTCGCCTATTGCCTGCCAATTAACCGTACCTTGAAGCTCATTGTTTAAAAGCACATTAAATTGGCTACCATCAGCGCTTAACAAGTCATAATGCCAATCACCATTTAGGGTTTCGCTTTCGCTCCAGAGCCCTTGCTTAATAACATCATCAAGTGCGACATCGTCTTTTGGCCAAATTACCTTGCCAGTATGAGGTAATGTACGCATTAAGTGATGAAATTGTTTTTTTATTGCGTTTAAATCGTCAAAAATATCGGCGTGGTCAAACTCAAGGTTATTTAAAATGAGCGTACGTGGTAAGTAATGCACAAATTTACTGCGCTTATCAAAAAAAGCGGTATCGTATTCATCCGCTTCTATTACAAAAAACGGAGTTTCGCCCACTTTGGCTGACACACCAAAGTTTTGAACTATGCCACCAATTAAAAACCCGGGTTTTAAACCTGCATACTCTAAAATCCACGCCAGCATACTTGCTGTGGTGGTTTTGCCATGTGTGCCTGCCACCGCAAGCACCCAAGCATTTTGCAATAGGTTATGTTTAAGCCACTCAGGCCCCGATGTATACGGCAAGCCCTTATCTAACACATACTCCACACAGGGGTTGCCTCGGCTCATGGCATTACCAATAACCACCATATCTGGCTTTGGCTCTAACTGTTTTACGTCGTAACCTTGGGTTAGCTCAATGCCCAGCTGCTCAAGTTGAGTGCTCATTGGCGGGTAAACATTTTGATCAGAGCCGGTTACTTTATGGCCAAGCGATTTAGCAATGGCCGCAATACCGCCCATAAAGGTGCCGCAAATGCCTAATATATGAATATGCATAACTTTTAAATCCTTTCGTACTTCGCACGTCTGTGAAGTTTAATGGCGCTATAATGCCAAATTTTAGGCTTCGTGACTATGCACGTCTCGTCAATTCACTGATGCTAAAACAGCGTTAATCCTTATTAATTTTTATTTGAGAGTCAGGTTTCGCAATTTTAGCTACAGCTTTAAATAAATTGGCATCGGTGTTATAAATTAGCTAAATACAATTCTTAATAATTAAAAGGACTTATCATGAAAAAACTATTGTTCGTAGCCTCTATTTTATTTTTTCAGCAAGCTTTTGCGCTCGAGCTGGCTAAATACCCCCTAGAACTAAATTCAGGTGAAGGAGTAAACGTTGTTATTGCACCAACTCTTGATAAAAAACAGGCATTAGTGAAAGTTACTGGGGTAAACCATAAGATTGATGGTGTCGTTTTTCTAACAAACCTAAAGCCTCATGGAACAAATAAAGCGTATAAGTTCACTTTTGATGGAACTGAGCGTAGTTTAGTCACTGTTAATGAAGGTTATCGCTGTTGCTCTTACACCCTATACATACCTCAAGGTAGTGAAGGCACTTACTTATCAAAAAAAGATGAATCTAGCCCTGCTATTGTTGAAGATTTAAAAGCACAATACGAACAACAGTTAGCTGACGGAACTCAAGAGCTACTTGCTAGCTTTGATCGTAACAAACATTTAAAAATTCAACAGCAACAACTAATTAAAGCACAACAAAATACACTTCAACAGTGCGGCTCAGCCATAGAGACACAACTTGACTGGGCTAACGTCAACGACGAAAACCTTAAAAAGTATGCGGTGGGTTCTTTTTGCGCTCAAGTTGCAAATGAAATAGCGTACATGTGTGAAAAAGACGAAAACTTTAAACACACTGCTACACAATTCAATCGTGTTGAGTGTCAATTTACTGATAAACTCAAGTTACGAAAAAATGCAGGCGTCATTAGCTTTAAAACAGCACCTGAAGCACCAAATCAACGTCAGTTTATAGAAGCTTATTTACTTAATTTGTAACTTTTGTAGATATTAAGGCCCCCGCTGTAGTTTAAAATTAAGCTAGTGGGGGCACTTTATGCACTTTTTATTTTAAAGCGTTAAAAATACAATTAAGCCTACGCCAAGTAAAAGTCTGTAAATTACAAACGGCAGCATGCCCATTCGTTCTATCACTTTTAAAAACATGAATATACAGGCGTACGCCGATAAAAACGAAAGGACTACACCTAAAATTAATGTGCTCCAATCAACCACATGATCGCCCAAAGCCAACTCTATTGTGTAGTAAAGACCCATCATAGAAATAATAGGTATAGCGAGTAAAAACGAAAAACGTGCTGCGCTTTGTTTGTTCATGCCCAGCAATAAACCTGCTGTCATGGTAATGCCAGAGCGAGAGGTACCTGGGATCATAGCCACCGCTTGAGCAAAGCCAATAAGCAGCGCTGTTTTCCAGTTAAGTTGATAAATTGTTTTCATTTGCTTACCTTTGGCATCGGCGTACCAAAGTAATAAACCAAAAATAATAGTCGTAGCTGCTATAACCCAGGCACTGCGCAGATACAGCTCAACAACGTCTTTTAGCAATAAGCCTAATAACGCAGCAGGTACAGTGCCCAGTATAATCCACCAGCCAAGTTTACTGTCGTCGGTGGTGCCTTGAGCGCCAAACGATTTAAACCAGGCGCTAAGAATATCAGCCACTTCTTTACGAAAATAAATAACAACCGCTATTAACGTACCAACATGCACAGCCACATCAAAAGCAAGGCCTTGGTCTTCCCATCCCAAAATTTGCGAAGGTAAAATTAAGTGAGCTGAGCTCGAAATAGGTAAAAACTCAGTAAATCCTTGTATCAGGGCTAAAATAATTATTTCTAAAATACTCATGGGTAAGAAAACTCCACCTTCCATAGTTTTTGTTGAGGGTTGTTATACGCACTCCATAGCGCAGCAATGGTTTGCTTGGCAACGGGGTGATAAAAATTGGGGGCGACTTCACAAAGTGGCTGAAGTACAAAAGCGTTTTTGGTAATTTCATCGCGAGGTAATTGTGCTGGCGAATCGCAAATAACGTCATCGTAAAAGAGCAGATCTAAATCTAATGTACGGGGGCTAAATTTTTTATCATCCGCTTTACGCCCGTTATCACGCTCTATTTGTTTTAATAACTTACATACACGCTCAAGCGGCATTGATGTGGTAGCAGCCACCACCGAGTTATAAAAGTTATTTCCTTTAAAACCTACAGCTTCGCTTTCAAAAACAGATGAATGCACAATATCTGTAAAGTGTTGCTCAAGTGCATCAAGCGCACAGCGAATATAATGCGCTTTATTTATATTTGAGCCTAAGCTGATATAAATTTGCGCCATTTAGCTCATAGCCTTTGTGCGTGTTATTTCTACACCTACGGTGTTTGCTTGCGCTACAGCGGCCGGTTTGCTCACTCTAATTGTTACTTGTGGTGTATTAAATTCGGTTAATATAATAGTTGCTAGTTGCTCTACTAAGGTTTCAAGTAACTCAACCGGCTTAGCCGTAGTGTGCTCAATCACTCGCTCGCTTACTTTTGCATAATCGAGTGCTAAATTAATGTCATCATTTGCTGCTGCAGGCTTTATATCGCTGAGCATTTCAATATCAAAATAAAGGCTTTGTTTACTTTCTTTTTCAAAGTCGTACACTCCAATAATTGTGTCGACGTGTAGTTGAGATATAAAAACCTTATCCATTGATACTCCAAATAACTATAAACACTCTCTAAGCATACAATGCATTGATTAAATTAATACTGTATATGCTTTAAGCAGTGTTTAAATATGTAAAAATTACTTCTACAATAGCCAAATAGCTAGATTAACTGCAAAATACAGCAGTTAATAATTTTCACGATAAATTGTGCCGCCAATAATAGCGTAAAAGTGCTATCGATGGGTATAGCAATTAAAAAATAAGGGACTTTGTGTTAGCCATTTTACTGTTTGTTTTAGCCTACTTATTAGGGTCGATTTCATCGGCTATATTAGTGTCTCGGCTATTCAAACTGCCAGACCCTCGCAGCAGCGGTTCAAATAACCCAGGTGCCACCAATGTGTATCGTTTAGGTGGAGCCTTTCCTGCGTGCTTAGTATTAGTGTTTGATATTTTAAAAGGCACTATCCCCGTATGGGGGGCGTATTTTTTAGACCTAACGCCTTTAGCACTTGGTTTGGTCGCCGTTGCCGCGTGCTTAGGGCATATGTACCCACNCTGGCGGGGCTATTAATAAGTACCTGGATTATTGTGGTTGCTATTACGCGCTTTTCTTCATTAGGCGCTTTGGTCACAGTGTCGCTTGCTCCACTGTATACGTGGTTGATTAAACCGCTTTACACCCTACCGGTAACCTTTATTACCGTGCTAATTATATTTCGTCATCGCACTAATATTATTCGCCTTTTTAAAGGTGAAGAACCAAAAGTGGGCGCTAAAAAAGCACCCACCAATGACGAAAATCAATAATTATTGATGCTAAATGGCTTCTAAGCTGTCGATTGGCCAACGCGGTTTAGTTTTCATGTCGAGTGTGGCAAACTGGCCTGCTTTTAAGCGCTGCATACCAGCGTAGGCAATCATTGCGCCATTATCAGTACAAAACTCAGTACGTGGATAGTAAACCTGTCCTTTCATTCCTTGCATAACACGCTCAAGCTGTAAGCGCAGCTGTGTATTTGCACTTACTCCGCCGGCAATCACTAAACGTTTTATCCCGGTTTGTTTAAGAGCACGCTTACACTTAATAACCAATGTATCAATCACTGCTGTTTGAAACGCATGGGCGATATCTGCTTTGGTTTGTGCGTCATCATCATTTTCGCGAATCGCTATAGAAGCTGCTGTTTTTAAGCCACTAAAGCTAAAATCAAGGCCTGGCTTATCCGTCATAGGGCGTGGAAAAACAAACCGTTTTGCAACGCCTTGCTCAGCCATTTTAGCTAGTCGAGGGCCGCCTGGGTAATCAAGCCCTAACAGTTTAGCTGTTTTATCAAATGCTTCACCTGCGGCATCATCAACAGATTCACCCAATACTTCGTACTGGCCTATACCGGCTACTTTTACCATCATGGTATGGCCGCCCGACACGAGCAAAGCAATAAAGGGAAACTCAGGCACGTTTTCTTCAAGCATAGGTGCAAGTAAATGCCCTTCCATATGATGCACGGCAACAGCTGGAATATCCCAACCATAGGCTAATGAACGGCCAATAGAGGTGCCTACCAATAACGCGCCCACTAAACCAGGGCCTGCGGTGTATGCAATGCCATCTAAATCTTCAGGGCCACAACCGGCTTGAGCAAAAGCAGCGTCAATAAGTGGCAGGGTTTTACGTACGTGATCGCNCCGCCATAATCTGCATGTACTTTTACTTGGCTGTATAACTGGTGAGCCAATAAGCCTTTTTCATCATCGTAAATTGCAATACCGGTTTCATCACACGATGACTCAATGCCTAAAATTCGCACTTTACTTCTCCTGCCTTTATTTACTGCTTAACCTGCACTGTGGTTAAGAGATTTACACACATATTTAAAACTATTTAATTTTATCATTCTCTAGCTAAGGTTTTTACTAAGTTCAACGTAATAAACGCTAAAAATTGCTAGAGAGCAATTAACCACAGTTAATTAATTACAACTATAACGCCAAACCAATATTGGTTTGTCCATCTGCAACGGCCTGCTTTTTAAGTGCCTTAACGTTTTCAGAAGTCACGCGGCCCATATTTTCTACAAAGTCGATTAGCTCACCCAAAACTTCAATTTCGTATTGCATTAATGGGTGTTCTCGTACGGCTTTATTGTCGGCTACTTCACCTTCAACCGTCATTTGGTATTCAATAAAACGCGCCACTGTTGCTTGAGATATTTTACTAACACTTATAAATTCTTGCTCGTCTTGCCCCATCAAACCGTGCATTAGGCTCAAAAGCGACGTTGCAGCATCTATTGCGGGGTAAGTGCCAAACATATCAAAGTCGGCAAGCTCAGGTACATTTGGCTCAATTTTTTCTACTTGTTTTTCGAGATCTATTTTACTTTTTGGTAGTAATATTTTTTCCCAGCAAACATTTAACGCACTGCGTAATAAGGCTTCATCACCAAAACCGGTGGCTTCACTAAATAAACCATAATTAGGTAACATACGCTCAATTAAAGCACTTGCTAACACCGCTTTTTGTAAGTAGTTTAGCTCTCTAATACGTTGAAAGTTATTCGCTTTTGTCATTTCTTAACGTCTCACATGACCAACAAAAATCAAATGTTGATCCATTATGCTCATTACAGTTAGGGCATACCCAATCTGGAGCGGATTGTTTTACTTGTTGGTAGTTTACCAATATTTCGCGCGCGTGGCGCTCTTTTATCGAATAAACCTGCACACTTACTTGGGTTTGTTCAAAGGGAATTTCGCCTAAGGCGCCTTGAAGCATTTCACCTTGAATTTGGCTCTCAATTCCCGCACTTAATAACAGCCCTTTGATTATATTTGCCTCTAATGTGTTATCTGCTTTGTAGAGCGTTACCCACTGAAAAGCTTGCTGAGTACTATGAGTATTAATATTTTGCAATTATCACCTCAATTATTTTGTGTTTACAATATCCTACGATACTCTACTAAAGTGTATAGCAGGTAACTTTTGAGGATAAAACAATGACACTTACTACCCCAGGTTTACTTTTTCCAGCAATCTCACTGTTGCTGCTTGCTTACACAAACCGCTTTTTAGTACTAGCGCAATTAATCCGAGAATTAAATTCACGAGAAGGTGAGTCTATTCGCCCCGTTGTTGTGGCTCAAATAACAAACTTAAGGAAGCGCATTAAACTAATACGTACCATGCAAGTGTATGGTGTGGCCTCTTTTTTATTGTGTACGCTATCAATGTTTGCCTTATTTATAGAATTTAACACCACAGGCATTATTTTGTTTGGGGTGAGCTTAGCGTGCTTAAGCCTTTCTTTATTAACATCGTTATTTGAAATTCATATTTCGTGCGATGCCATTGAAATAGAGCTACAAAGTATTGAAGACAAACCCCTAAGTAACCGCATTACTAAAAACTTTACTAACAAAAGTAGTAAGCCTTAGCGGCTTATTTAATAGAGTTGAAAATAATGAAATCATGAATATAACCTATATTTATAGGTTGTTACGCCTCACTTCATTACAAATCACTACTAAATAATTTTCCTGCACTCTTTTTTTATGGCATACTTTTTTATTAATTAATGCTAAATTATGTCTAAAGTATTACTTTTTAACGCAGCTAGGAAGGTAAGCCATTGTGTTTATTATCACTATCTCGACTAGTTAGGTTTAAAACAGCGTAATTAATCAAAATATAAGCCTAATTGGTGATACTTTTTAATAAGTATTCCCTTTAAATAATACAAAAAGGGGGATATGCTGATTGCAAATATGTCATAAATTTGCAAACACAGTTACATATTAGGCTTCGCTTTTTGAAACGTTAAATCTAATATTATTGATGTTCGCGGCACACGCGACTTACTTATAAAAAGGGACTATAAAGTGAGATTTGAACAATTAGAACAATTTGTAGCGCTTGGTGTATTACGTCATTTCAGACAAGCAGCTGAACAAACTCAAATTAGCACATCAGCGCTAACGCGCAGCATTCAAACCCTAGAAGACGAAATGGGGTACGAACTAGTGAAACGCTCAACACGTTCAGTAAAGTTAACACCCGAAGGCGAGCTATTTCTTGATTACGCCAAAAACACTCTTGCCGAACTTGAGCATACAAAAAAACGAATTTCTCAATCGGTTAACGGCAATACTGACGAAAAGTTAGTTATTGGCTATACCAACAAAGCCAGCAGTGTAGTGCCTATCTCATGCGGGCAATTTTTAGCACAATACCCCCATGTTAAAATAGAAATGCAATTGCAAGAGCAGCACGAACTTGCGCGTAAACTGCAAGAGGGCGAGATTGATATTAGTGTTTATTCGCAGGCAATTAACAGCATCGGCAGCGACATACACCTGCCAGACCAACTGGTATTGTTTGTTTCTAAACACCATCCGTTAGCAAATAAAAGCGATATCAGCAAACACGATTTAGATAGCTACCCTATGTACGGCTGTTTTTCTCAGTCTAAACAAGTACAAAGCATGCTTAACGAAGCCATCGACATGCTCAATAAATCGGCTAGCATTAAGGTAGGCAGCATTGAGCAAGTAATGTCAGGGCTGGTTAAATCAGATCACTTTGCTATTGCAAGTATTGAACACGCGAGCACTCTTGCAGAGCACACAGAGCTTGTACAGCTAAAAACAAATAAAGACTTAAGTCACGAACAACTTGTTATACAAACAAGCCAACAAGCAGCAGTTGGCGAACACATTGACCATTTATTATCTCTTATCAAAAAAGCATCTACGACTATTACTTAAGCCAAGATAAAAATAGCATACCGCATTGCCCTTAAACCTTTTAAGGGCAACCAATTTAGATAGCCCTTACTGATTTACTCTTCTTGTTACCAAAACCTGCAGCACAGCTGCTTAACCTAAAAAGCCCTTTTAGTTTTTATGCTTACGCGTTAGGTTTTTATTTGCTTAAGTAGCGGCGCACAAACCACTAGCTATTAAATTTTTTTAGGCTACACTGTCGCACCTTTTTTAATCAACAGACATAAATGAACACACTTTTTAGTTCTGATGTTTATTTAGATGCAATAGAAACCCATGGTTATGTTGTTATACCTAACGCACTTATTAGCGAGCTAGTAGAGAGTTTAATCACCGATTGCCACCGTATTAACCCGCATTTTAGCGCTGCAGGTATTGGCCGTTTAAATGACTTACAAATAGATAAAACCATTCGTAAAGATAAAACCTATTGGTTTGATGGCAGCTCACAAGCACAGCTAACTTATCAAGCAATAATGGAAAGTATAAAAACCACACTTAATCGACAGTTTTTTATGGGCTTATTTGATTATGAGTGCCACTACGCTAAATACACCCAAGGCGACTTTTATAAAAAGCATTTTGATGCATTTAAAGGGCGATCTAACCGCGTATTTACAACAATCCTTTATTTAAATACGCCCGAGCAAGGTGGCGAGCTTGTTATATACAAACCAAAAAGTAAGCAAATAGAGATAATAATTAAACCCACCGCGGGGACACTCGTTATGTTTGAAAGCGAGCGTTTTGCGCACGAGGTATTACCT
>NZ_AUTO01000252.1:0-29233 GCF_000498055.1 Pseudoalteromonas sp. TB51 | reverse complement strand
CCTGCCATTAATGAGCGCTACTCTATTGCTGGCTGGTTTAGAAAGAACGCCTCAATAAGTGGAGTAATTGACCCCCCACGATAAAACCAACATAGCCACAACAACTAGTGGCTATGCTGAGGTTAAATTAATAGCGTTGAGATGAAATTAACGCGCAAATACAAATGACAAGAACAAGCCAACAAAAATAGCTAATCCAACATAGTGATTATTTAAAAACGCTTTAAAACATGCATCACGCGCACGTTTATGAATAAGCACTTGCTGATAAATAAGTAACCCAGCGGCAGTACATAAACCTGCAACAAACGCCAAGCCTAGCTGGTTAATTAAGCCAATAAGCGCCAACAACGCTATAAAATTAGCGTTTAATAAAAATATAATATGGCGGTCGTATTTACCAAATAAAATAGCAGTAGATTTAACCCCTATTTTTAAATCGTCATCTCTGTCGACCATGGCATACATAGTGTCGTACGCTACCGCCCAACAAATATTTGCAACAAATAACAGCCACGCCTGCAGCGGTAATGAGTCAATTGATGCCATATATGCCATAGGTATCGCCCAACCAAATGCAGCGCCTAAGACTACCTGCGGAAGATGTGTATAGCGTTTCATAAACGGGTAGCAAAATGCCAGTACCAACGCCCCAAATGACAATAAAATAGTGTTGATGTTAAGTAGCAATACCAATACAAAAGCAATGGCTATCAGTAATATAAATAAACTCAGTGCTTCACCTGCACTTACTTGTCCGGTGGCCAAAGGCCGCCCTGTTGTACGCTTAACTGAGCCGTCTATTTTTCTATCTGCAAAATCATTAATAACGCAGCCAGCACTGCGCATAACAATTACGCCTAAGGTAAATACAATAAAGTTAACTAGGCTTGGCATACCAGCGTTTGCAAGCCATAAAGCCCAATAAGTAGGCCACAGTAATAGTAATGTACCGATAGGTTTGTCAATGCGCATGAGCTGAATATAAAAAGGGCTATGCTGTAATTGCAAAGGGGCTAATTTCATGAGTACAAATAGGCTCCGGGTAAAAATACTTCGCACACTAAAAAGTGATAATCATTAATAGAAAATACACTACGACGACCTAATAAAGGGTGCGTAGTTAAATTCAACTCTTTAACAAGTGACTGCAGCGCATGTTCTGAGTCAAAGCGCCCTACTTCAATATTACTTCGGGTAAGTTCAGGGTGCTGAAAAATAACATCACCTAAAGGGCGTGCGCCCATATTATGTAGTGTTGTTTGCGTTTGTGTACTGGGCAACCAACTTTGGGCATACACCATGGGTGTATTGTCACACAATAAAAGCACCTCGCGATTAAGTGCTTTATTTGTATTTGAGCCAAGTAGTTGTTGCTGTGCATCGCTTAGGGTAAAAGTTTGCTCATTAAGCACTTTTACACTAAAACTTTGTGCATTACTTTTTAATTTAGCGGTTAATGAATGTGGCTCAAATAGCCACTCTTGCTCTAACGCAGATAAGTTATTTACCAAAGAAGCACATTGCCAATTGGCAGATATAGAAAGCGGAAATGTAATCACAATAGCTCAATCAAATAAAAACCGAGACGATGATAACATTGCCAAAGCATTTGAAAAAGTGATGTTTTACTGCCGATAAATAATTGCAGGAGCTGTTTATTAGGCGCTATTAAGTATAAACTATTTGTATTAAGAAAATGGAAACACACTAAAGATGAAAAAAATAGTATACGCAGGTTTTTTAGCACTGATCCTAAACTGTTTTAGCTTTTCGGCAAAAGCGGAATCGACAGTGGGCTATTTTGGTTTTGAGCCAGACATTATTACCAATTACATAGGCGCTTCAAGTAAAAAAATGGGCTATGTACGCGTGACTATAGATTTAATGCTTAGCAATAATGAAAATATTGCTATTGTAGAGCACCATACCCCGCTTTTACGCGATGCGTTAGTAGAAATACTATCTAAAGAACCTGAAGAAAAAATAAAGTCGCTTACTGGGCGTGAAGAAATTAGAGCAAAGTGTGCCGAAAAATTAAAAAGCCTGCTAAAAGAAGAAACAGGCCAAGAGATTATTCGTGAAGTATTATTTACTAAGTATTTATACCACTAAGCTTACGCTTTTTTAGCATTAAATAAATTAGCGGTTACGGCATAAGCCATGCCGCTTAAAAGCCCACCTAAATGCGCCCAATTAGCCATACCAACAAACAACACATCAGCAAAACCGAGTACCAGCCAAATTAACATAAAGCCAATAATGGCAGTGCTTACTAGCGCAGGTTGCTTAGGATTTAAATAGCTGTGAATCCAACAAAAACCCAATAAACCATACACAACACCACTTAAACCACCAAAGTTAGGCCCCACAATTAAAAACTGAGCCCAGTTACTAATAAGTGCAGTAACCACAAATAGCCCAACTAAGCTCAGCTTGCCGCATTGCTTTTCAATATTATCACCTAACGACATCCACCAAATTAGGTTAAATACAATGTGCATTGCGCTAAAATGAACAAGTGCCGGCGTTAACCAGTTCAGTGGTTGGCTCGGGTTAAACTGCAAAGCAGTATAAATTTGCTCAAAGCCACCCAATAAAAATGCAAAGTAAATAGCAACGCTTACAATACTTACGGTTTTATTTAGCCAGCTTAGTGCTTTAAAGCGCGCCACTAAATTAAGCGACTGTCCTTGATACGTTAAGCCAGATTGTGTACTGCCCACATCCCAGGAGGCTTGTTGATAACGCTCATGATTGGGGTTTTGTACAAATTCAGCCCACAAAGGTTGCACTTGATGAAAGTGCTCGCCCGCAACACAAATAATAACATTACTGCCATCAGCACTGCGCAATTGCCCTTCTAAGCCTTGGCTTTTTAAATAATCTATAAAGCCCTGTGCGGCACGAGGATTATTTAAACTACCTAGCTCAATCATCGTTCCACTTTCTCGCTGTAAGCCGCTTCCCAAGCCGTAAAGCCACCATCCATGCTATATACATCTTCAAAGCCCTGCTCTACTAAATAACTAGCCGCACCTTGTGAGCTCATGCCGTGGTAGCAAACAATAATAATGGGCTGATCGAACTCTTTTTCCATCATAAACTGAGCTATATTGGCATTTGAAAGCGCTTCAGAGCCAGGAATATGTCCTGCTTGGTACGAGTTAGGATCGCGTATATCTGCAATCACTACATCTTCTTTATCAAGCAGTTCGTGCGTTTGTGCTATAGATATATGTTTAAATGCCATTGAAATCTCTTTTAAAAATATAATAAAAAGGCGGCTTAAGCCGCCTCTGTATGCAAACTTTAAACTATTCCCAGTTTAAAATTACTTTACCAGATTGACCTGAAATCATCATATCAAAGCCAGCTTGGAAGTCATCTACCGAATATTGATGCGTAATAATAGGGTCTAAATTAAGGCCTGATTGAATCAAGCTTGCCATTTTGTACCACGTTTCGAACATCTCGCGACCATATATACCTTTGATCACTAAGCCTTTAAATATAACTTTATTCCAATCTACGGCCATATCTGATGGTGGAATACCCAACATGGCAATTTTGCCACCATGGTTCATGTTATTTAACATAGAATTAAAGGCGCTTGGCACACCTGACATTTCAAGGCCAATATCAAAGCCTTCAGTCATACCTAGCTCATTCATTACATCTTCAAGCTTATCATTCGCAACGTTTACGGCTCGTGTAGCGCCCATTTTACGCGCAAGCTCTAAACGGTATTCGTTAACATCGGTAATCACAACATGGCGAGCACCCACATGCTTAGCAACGGCCGCCGCCATAATACCAATTGGTCCTGCCCCTGTAATAAGCACATCTTCACCCACTAAATCAAACGATAAAGCGGTGTGCACAGCATTACCAAACGGGTCAAAAATAGACGCAAGCTCGTCAGAAATATTGTCAGGAATTTTAAACGCATTAAAGGCCGGAATAACTAAATATTCTGCAAATGCGCCTTCGCGGTTAACGCCCACACCGGTTGTATTTCGGCACAAATGCACACGACCAGCACGACAGTTACGACAATGCCCACACGTAATGTGTCCCTCGCCAGATACGCGGTCACCTACTGCAAAGCCACGTACTTCTTGGCCCATATCAACCACTTCACCCACGTACTCATGGCCTACAACCATAGGGGTCGGAATGGTTTTTTGTGACCACTCATCCCATTTATAAATATGAACGTCGGTGCCACAAATCGCGGTTTTACGAATTTTAATGAGTAGATCGTTATGCCCTACTTCAGGCTTGGGTACGTCGGTCATCCAGATGCCGGTTTCGGCTTTTAATTTTGATAAAGCTTTCATAGTTAACACTCAACTAAAAAACCGAAGCAATACTTCGGTTTATAAAAAATTAAATAACGCCCATTTCTTTACCAATACGGGTAAAGGCAGCAATTGCGGTGTCTAGTTGTTCAATACTGTGCGCAGCAGAAATTTGTGTACGAATACGCGCTTGGCCTTTTGGCACAACAGGGAACGAAAAGCCGGTTACATAAATGCCTTCAGCGAGTAGTTTGTCTGCCATTAATGAAGCAACTTTAGCATCGCCAAGCATTACAGGGATAATGGCATGATCTTTACCCGCACACGTAAAGCCAGCGGCTTCCATTTGCTCACGGAAATATTTAGCATTTGACCAAAGTTTAGCGCGTAACTCGCCACCATTTTCAAGCATTTCGAGTACTTTAATTGACGCAGTTACAATTGAAGGCGCTAATGAATTTGAGAATAAGTAAGGGCGCGAACGCTGACGTAGCCATTCAACAATTTCTTTTTTACCTGATGTATAACCGCCTGATGCACCGCCCAGCGCTTTACCTAGCGTACCGGTAATAATATCTACACGGTCAAGCACATTACAGTACTCAGGCGTGCCTTTACCGTTTTCTCCAACAAAGCCTACCGCATGTGAGTCATCAACCATCACTAATGCATCATACTTATCAGCAAGGTCACACACAGCTTCAAGGTTACAAATTACGCCATCCATCGAAAACACGCCATCGGTGGCAATTAATTTTGTTTTAGCGCCCGCTTCATCAGCTGCAATAAGTTGCTTTTCAAGATCCTCCATATCGTTATTAGCATAACGAAAACGCTTAGCTTTACATAAGCGTACGCCATCAATAATTGATGCGTGATTTAGAGAATCAGAAATAATAGCATCTTCAGCGCCTAAAATAGTTTCAAATAGGCCCGTGTTAGCATCAAAACAAGACGAGTATAAAATTGTATCTTCGGTTTCTAAAAACGCGCTAATTTTTTGCTCTAGTGTTTTATGAATATCTTGCGTGCCACAAATAAAACGTACTGAAGCAACACCAAAGCCATGGTCATCTAAACCACCTTGCGCTGCTTTAATTAACTCAGGGCTATTTGCTAAGCCTAAGTAATTGTTAGCACAAAAATTAATAACTTTATCGCCAGATGCAACTTCTATTTGAGCTTGTTGCTGCGAGGTAATAATACGCTCACTTTTATACAAACCTTGCGCTTTAACGTCTTCAATTTGCTCTTGTAGTTGGCTAAAAAAAGCAGATGCTCTCATCTGTAGTCTCCAATTAAATGAACGGGTAAACAACAACATTAAAGCCACTGTTTATTTTGGGGTGTATTGTAAAAGTTTAACAAGTAAAATGCACTGTTTGCAGCTCGTCGCTAATACAGGTAATGGCAGCAATACTTAACACTTTAGTTGCGAAAATATAAACGCACTTTATACCAAGTAGTGTGCTGGTAAATCGTTAATAGAGTCAATCACTAAATCGGCGTATTGTTTAGCGTTTTCGTCAAATTGTTGGCCTGAGCGAACTAGCACTCGCGTGCTAATAGCCGCTTTTTGTGCCGCTTGCATATCGCTAAGTTTATCACCCACCATAACACTGCTCGAAGGGTCAATATTATGCTCTTGCATAGCTTGTAACAGCATACCTGGAGCTGGCTTTCTGCACTGGCACTGTTTTAAATATTGCACCTGAGCTTTTTTGGGATGGTGCGGGCAAAAATACACATCTGTAATTTTAATATTGTGCTTACTAAATTGTGTTTTCATCCACTGAGTTAAAGCTAAAAAGTCATCTTCAGTGTAGTAACCTCGCCCTATTCCTGATTGATTAGTCACTATGATAATTTTATAACCTGCATCATAAAATGCTTTACAGGTACTAAACACACCGTCTATAAATTCAAATTTTTCACTTTGATACACATAGCCATGATCAATATTTACCACGCCATCTCGGTCTAAAAAAAGTGCTTTGTTTTTTTCTGTTACACTCATTTTATAGACTCTTTTTGTACCACATGATCAAACATAGTTTTAACACTGTCTACGGTTATTTGGCTCATAAGGTCATCTCCCTTAACGCGCGTACCCCAAGGCAATTGTTGAGCTGTTTTACCCGTTTGCTTTAGCAGATTTTGATGATACACCTCAACTACGTAGTCTTGATATAAATAAGGGCCTGTACGTGCAGGATTAGAATGCGCATATAAACCAATAACCGGCGTACCTACCGTTACCGCCATATGTGCTGGGCCGGTATCGGGGGCTAAAACTAAATCAGCGCGCTTGAGCACACATAGCAGCTCTTTAAGTTTTGTTTTACCAACTAAGTTTAAAATAGTGCAGTGACTGTGTTTTATAATTTGATTAGCTAAATTAATCTCAAGCTCAGTTGGGCCGCCCGTTAGTACCACGTTAAAGCCCTGCTCATGCGCGTAATCAGCAAGGGCAGCGTAGCGCTCTGGCAACCAGTTTCGCTGTGCTTTACTGGCCGCTGGCGATATTACCAATAACTTATTTGCCAAATGCGCAGGCCCTAATAGCTCATCTGCTTTGTTCTCATCCGCTAAGGTATAAGGCATATCCCAGGTAGGTGAATAGTCTTTAACTCCAATGGCACCCGCAAAGCCTTTAAATCCCTCTAGCACATGCGCTTCTTTTTGTGGGGCTATTCGTTTATTTATAAACAAGCTATGTAATTCTTTTGAACGTGCCCAATCAAAGCCTATTTTTACTTTAGCCGGAATACAGCGCGCAACAAAGCCAGCTCTTAATGCGACTTGCATATTAAGCAGCACATCAAACTGCTGCCCTTTAAAAGAATGTGCTAACTTTTTAAGTGCATCCTTACCTTGTTTTTTATCAAAAACTACCAGCTCAACCCCAGGTAAATCGGCAAGTAACATGGCTTCTATTTTACCCATTACCCACGTTATTTTTGCATTGGGGTGTGCTTTTTGAATGGCTTGTACAGCACTAACGGCATGACACACATCACCAATGGCAGAGAGTCTTAAAATACAAATTGAGGAGTAATTAGGCACTTGAGTCACGCGTTCCACTTTGGCTTTAAATAATAGACTGCGATCTTAAATTATACTCGCACTAATGCAAGCACTTATGCTGCGCTATAAAACACGTTAATATACACGCATTATTGAATTATTTTAACGAGCTATGTTTAAAACACTAACGCAAGGTAAGCACACTATTTTAAGCCACCCAGATTATTTTAACGAGGTTGATTTAAACTGGTTTGATGCAGATTATTGGCAACAGCAAAATAAAATAGTCGGTGCTAAAAAAGGCCGCGCCACAGCCTGGTTTTTTAAATACGATAATTTAACCGCTGTACTTAGGCACTATTGGCGCGGCGGTTTAGTTGGCAAGTTGTTAAGCGATCAGTACCTCTACCCTGGGCTTAAAAACACCCGAGTGTATAAAGAGTTCAGCTTAATGATAAGGCTTATTGAGCTTGGCTTAAATGTGCCAAAACCCATTGCCGCCAAGGTAACAACCGCAGGCTTAATTTATCGTGGCGATATAATTACAGAGGCTGTAAAAGGGGCTAAAAGCCTGCTCGATATTTTAATTGAACGCCCACTAACAGAAGATGAGCTCAAGCGCATTGCCAATACTGTTGCGCTATTTCACTCAAAAGGTGTGTACCACGCTGATTTGAATATAAATAATATTTTATTTAATGAAACGGGCGAGGTTTATATTATCGATTTTGATCGCGGCGAAATAAAACCACCTAACAAGCAATGGCAACAAAGTAATATGGCACGTTTAGAGCGCTCATTTTTAAAAGAGCAAGGACGTAACAACGCTTTTTATTGGCAAAGTAATGACTGGCAAACTTTATTGGCTATTTATAAAGAGCAATTAACCACACAAAGCTAGGTATTGCTTAGCAACTTGTTCGGCCGTTACCTTTTGTAAAATGTCGGCATTATCTACATTAGGCTTAGCGTTTAAAACCAGCTCAATTTTAGCCGCTAGCTCATCGCTATGCCCTACAGGCGCTAAATATTTAGCCAAGTCGTTTGTTAAAATTTCGCTCGGTCCAAACGTACAGTTAGTACTTACTACAGGCGTGCCAACAGCTAATGCTTCAATTAACACTGTAGGGAGCCCTTCAAAATCAGAGCTTAATACTAATGCCTCAGCCTGCTTAATCCAGTTATACGGATTTTGCTCAAACCCTGGCACTATAAGTTGTCCCTCTATACCATACGTTTTTGCAAGCTTAAATGCTTTGCTAGGCTTATTACATAAAAGGACTAATTTGTATTTTTTATCAAGCTTTGCAAATGCCGCAAATAAAATATCGTGGCGCTTTTGTTTAGCTAACCGCCCTACATGAATAACATACGGCGATTGTGGAATTTGCGTATTAACCTCATCTGAGAGCCGCTTTATATCTGCTAAATTAAAGGGATTATAAATAGTTGTGATGGCGCTTGGGCTAATTAAATGCCCTTGGGTAATTTCTTGCTCTACCCCTTTAGACACGCACACCAAGGATTTTCCGTTTAAGTTTTGCTTTGACTTTTTAAGATAGTAATAAGAAAACGGGCCTAGCTTTTTTTGCCTAGCTAGCTCTGCATTAACAGAGTTATGCATAACAAAGTGAACATTTTTAATCTGGCTTTTAGCCAATAAGTTATTGCTTCTATCTAAATTGCTAAGTACTAAATCTATGGGGCCAGTTTGTTTTTGTTTGTTATTAAACCACGCCTCTAGTTTTGCTACACTTTTGTTTATTTTCCAAAAGCGATCCACTTTAGTGGCTTTATCACTGAATAAACTTTCAACCTTTATATTCGCAGGGATCGTGTACTCATATTTATTAGCCAACGATAAAATAGTAACGCTATGCGTTTTTACTAGCTGCTGAGCAAGGGTTAGCATCACTTTTTCGGCGCCGCCACCCGCTAACGAGTCTATTACAATCACTATATTCATCTATCGGCAACCATCAGCATGCTTTTAACCCCTTGCGTTATTTCTTCATAGCTATGTGCGCTTTCAAGCAAAGAATATTTTTCTAGTAGCTGGTTAAAATGCGGCTCTATTAGTAAAGCGCTGGCTTTATTTACTATGTCTTCAATCTCAAAGTTTGCTTTAATTACCACGCCAGTTGTGGCGCAACTTGCTAGGCGCTGTATTTGATCTTTTGAAATAGCACATGCCACAGCAGGCGTTTTAACAGCAACCGCCTGCAATAGGGTGTCGCCAGCACTTAACAATGCAAATTTAGCTTGCTCCATAAGCGACAAAAACTCACTATTTTCTAACGTATCCAAATTTATAACCGTATTTGATACTGGCAACGCTTTATTATAATTAGGGCCAAATACCACCACCGCCTTTAACCCTGTTTGCAATGAAATTTGTTCTGCGGCAGCAAAAAATACATCTGCACAGTTTTGATTATCTAGCACATGACCGCCAGAGCCTGCACTCACAATAAAGTAGCCTTGTTCATCAAGCTGATACTTTTTTAATACCTGTTTGGTATCGCACGCTGATGAAAATGCTATGTAAGGGCCCACATTTTTAGGCATAGCCAAAGAAAACATATCTATTTTAGCTTTTTCAGCCCAGCTCAGCGGTTCAATGCAGTAATCGGGCTGTACCACCCAATGGCTATCAATTAAGTTGATACGGTTAAGTTTTAAGCCCTTAGCTCGCTTTTTCGCATGCTGAGAAATAAATACCACTTTGGCACCCACTTTTTTTGCAGCTTTCATGTGAGCAGCGCGCCCTGCACAATCAAATATTACAATGTCAGGTTTAAAATCGGCTATAACTTCACACACTTTATCGCGCTCTTTAGTCGCAGAGCGCTCAAGCAAGGTGGTATCATATGGGCAGTTTTTAGCGTAGTTCGCGTGCTTATTTAAAACAAAATGGATGGTCAGTGAATCTAGACATTCACTTTCAAGGCTTTGGGCTAGCAGCAACGAGCGCATGTATTCACCTATTCCTTGTGGCGATGATACGGGTATAAATAAAAGTCGTTTGTTGCTCATTGCATTCTCTATTTCCTATTTGCGCAGCAGTATATCAATCCCATTGTTTTTACGATAGCTAGGTTACATTTTTATACACAAATTTAACGCCATAAAATAGATTATTTACTGCAATAGCCATGTTAGATTGGTAAACTTAGCCGCAATCTTAATCACAAGGATCTGAACTTTGCGAAACAGAATCTTTCTACTTTCTTCTCTTTTTTGCGCTATGAGCGCATCAGTAACAGCAGAGCCCTGGGTAAAGCCAGACGATTACGGTCTACGTGCCGACATTCAACAACTGGCTGATGCCGGTGTTATTTTAGCGCCTGTAACCACCTACCCGCTAATGTGGAAAAGCTTTATTGGCGAGCTAGAATCGAGCAAGCTTGAACTTTTATCTCCCAGCCTGCAAGATGCACTGCTTCGTGTAAAACATCGTTATAAGTCAGAAAACAGCAGCTCGCACAGTTTACAACTCTCAGCGTTTGCCGCATCAGACCCAATTATAGCCACCAGCTTTGGGGCAACCAACACACAAGAATCTGAGCTTTCTGCGGCCTACGCCTACCTTGGCGATAACTTTGCGGCGAAGGTAGCCATTAATTACCGTAACGATGGTAAACAATGCTTAGTTGATGGCAAAACAACCGATGATATAGCCACTAACGAACAAGCACTTGAAGATTGTAACGATACCTCATTTGACGATAGCTACTTAGCCTACCGCTTAGGCAATTGGATTTTTAGAGCCGGTGCCGTAGAGCAGTTTTGGGGCCCAGGTGTTGATAACAGTTTAATTATGTCGGGTAATGCAAAGCCACTGCCGGCACTAAGTGTAACCCGTGAGCAAAGCACAGCGTTTGAAACGCCTTGGTTAAGTTGGCTCGGCCAATGGAGCTTTACCGCGCAAATGGCAAAGTTAGAATCGACCCGTGTTATTCCTGATGCGCTGCTTTGGAGTAGCCGTGTTAACTTTCGCCCGATGCAACAGCTTGAAATTGCTTTAAGTTGGTCTGCGCAGTGGGCCGGTGAAGGCCAACCAAGCTCAGCAGGTGATTTTATTGATGTTATTACTGGGCAAACTAATTGTATTGATGGCAATGAAAGTTGTGATAGCTCACTGGAGTCTAAAATTGGTAATCAGCTTGCAGGCATAGATGTGCGTTGGTCTGACACTTTATTTAGTCACCCGTATGCAATCTACGCAAGTACAATTGGCGAAGATGCCAGCTCGCAATTCAAACCAGCCGACAGAGCGTACTTATTTGGCGTACAAACTACGCAGCGCATTTACAATCAAAATGTGCTCGTTAATGTTGAATACATAGACACAGGTGTATCGTGCTCGGCCGAATCAACCAGTGAAAACTGCTACTACGAACACTCCGATTATAAATCGGGCTATCGTTACCACGGCCGCACTATTGGCTCAACTTTTGATAATGATGCGCAGTCAGTGGTATTAACACTTTTAGGTCAGCTTTCAAATGGCGATGACTGGCAAGTAAAACTACGTAGTGTGGATTACAACAGCGATAATCTTGACCGTTACCCTAGTAACTCCGATTTAGGTAATACAATTACCAAAACCGGTTATAACTCAAAACAAGTTGAGCTACGCTACAGGCAGCTGGCTATGGGTGGGCGCTTAACGCTCGGCGCTTTTGCATCAAACAACGATGGCGCAGAAAACGACACATCAGCGTTTGCTAAGTACGAATATAATTTTTAAACCGTATATTTAAAAATAGCATTTTAAAGCCAGCTATTTATAACAAAAAAAGGGTTGAAAACGCAGTTTTCAACCCTTTTTTATTTAATCAGCAAATATTACTGCTTTATTTTGCTAATCACCTTAGAGGTTGAACAACCATCTAAAAATGTCAGCACTTCTACTTTGCCACCATGGCGTAGCACATGATCGGCGCCAGCTATTTGCTCTACGGTGTAATCACCACCTTTAACTAAAATATCGGGGCTTATTTGCTCGATTAATTTAGCGGGAGTGTCGTTTTCGTCCGCGCTGCCAAAGGGAATTACCCAATCTACAGAGGCGAGTGCACTTAATACCATTGCGCGCTCATCAAGTGGATTTATAGGGCGCTCAGGGCCTTTTAAACGCGTAATTGAATCATCATTATTTAAACCAACAACGAGCCTATCTCCACGCGCTTTGGCTTGGGCTAAATAGCGTACGTGGCCTGCGTGTAAAATATCAAAACAGCCATTGGTAAACACTATCGTTTCGCCATTTTGCTTAGCAAACTCAATGTGTTGCAATACATCGTCAAATGGAGTTTGGTAGTGCTCGCCATTGGTGTGTAAGTATTGGCCAAGCTTTTGGCTAAGCTCTTCTGGTGAAACCGTTGCCGCACCCAATTTACTTACTACAATGCCTGCGGCTAAATTAGCAATTTCTACCGCATCTTTAGGCTCCATACCTGCCCCGAGCATCACCGCAAGCGTGGCTATAACAGTATCGCCTGCGCCAGTTACATCACTTACTTCTAGCTGCTGCGCTGCAAAGTCGTGTTTTTCATCGGCATTAATTAATGACATACCTTGCTCAGAGCGTGTAAGTAGCATGGCTTTAATACCATTTTTACTAATTAGCTCACGCGCGCTTTGTGCTAATATTTCTTCAGAGCCTGTTTTACCCCCAGCCAAATTAAATTCATGTAAATTAGGGGTAATGTAGTCTGCGCCTTCGTATAAGTGTAAGTCGGGCGATTTAGGATCTATAAGCACGGTTTTACCCGCCGCTTTAGCAACGCTAACCATTTCTTTAATTAAGCTCAGCGAACCTTTGCTGTAATCAGAAAATACCACAAAGTCGTAATCATCAAGCACCAGCTCTAAACGGTTTAATAACAACTGGCTATGCTGCTCGCTAAAGGTTTCTTCTAAATCTAGGCGCACAAGTTGTTGATGGCGGCTAATTACACGCATTTTAGAAATAGTGGGTAAATCGCATACACTAACAAGCTGTGAATGTATTTTTTCACCTTTTAAAATAGTTTCTAAGATTTGCCCGCTTTCATCTTCACCAATTAAACCAAGTAAGCCCACTTTGGCATCAAGCCTAGCAATGTTTTTTGCAACATTTGCAGCGCCACCCGCTTTATCTTCAAACTTGCTTACTTTAACAACGGGTACTGGAGCCTCTGGCGAAATACGCCCTGTATCGCCATACCAGTATCGGTCTAGCATGACATCGCCGACAACTAAAATACGCGCTTTAGATAAGTTTTTTAATAGCGATAAATCCATTACTGCTGCTCCGCAACAACCATATCGATAGCCTCACATAACCAGTGGCCAATAAACATATGTGCCTCTTGGATGCGAGCTGTTTCATCATTTTTTATAATAATGGGCAACTTAGCAATGTCTTTTACTTTACCGCCCTCGCGACCGGTTAAGGCAACCGTAAACGCGCCAATTTTGTTAGCTGCTTCCAGTGCTAAATTAATATTGGCGCTGGTACCTGAGGTTGTTAAACCAATCACTAAATCTTCTGGTTTACATAAAGCCTGAACTTGGCGTTCAAATACCGTATCAAAGTGGTAGTCGTTACTGTGCGCAGTTAATATTGAGGTATCTGTGGTCAGCGCCATTGAGGCAAGAGGGCCACGCTCTAACTTATAACGCACGACAAATTCGGCAGCTAAATGCTGTGCATCGGCAGCACTTCCGCCGTTGCCAAACCAAATAACCTTACCACCAGCTTGCAATGCACTGTGGCACGCTTCTAATAATTGCATAGACTCTTGATGATAAGCCTCCATCGTTTCAAATAAGGCTTGATGACGGTTTAAACTTTCAACGTAGCTTGTTGCCACAGAATCGATAATTGACATGAAAAATTCCTCTAGGAACTGAAATGGCAGGAAAAAATTAAATCCATTATTCCATAGTTTTATTTAGTTGTGTGTATTTTATGGGAATATAGCTGAACTGAATTATAATTTAGTGCTTCACATGTTCAGAAATTATCACTTTCGCGTTAAACTAGCGCCACTTACCTTAATAAAAGTTCAGTATGGCACGCATTTTTTACTCACTCGCTTTAATTTTAATTAGCCCACTGATTGTATTTTACTTGTATGTACTAAGAGGTAAAAAAAATATAGGCTACCGCGCGCACTTTAAAGAGCGCTTTGGTTTTATTAGCAAACACTTATTTAATAATAGCGCTAAACCGGTTGTGTTCCACTGCGCTTCTGTAGGTGAGGTCCTTGCTGCAACGCCACTGATTAAAGCACTGCAAAAACAACACCCGCAGCTTAATATACTTATTACCTGCAATACTCCTACCGGGCGTGCGCAAATTAGTGAACAATTTAAAAATACCGTGGTGTGTTGTTATTTACCTATAGACTTTGCTGGTTCGAGCGCTCGATTTTTAAAGCGCGTAAATCCACAAGCACTGTGTATTTTAGAAACTGAGCTGTGGCCTAATTTAATGGCAATAAGCCATAAAAAGACTATTCCGGTATTGGTGCTTAATGCTCGCCTAAGCGAAAAATCGCAACAAGGGTATCAAAAGGTGGCAGGGTTAACGCATATAATTATGCGTTCAATTTCAGTGCTTGCAAGTCATAATAAAAATGATGCTAAGCGCTTTATTGAACTTGGTTTACCCCCTTCAAAAAGCCATGTTACAGGCTCAATAAAGTTCGACATTACGCCAAGCAATGAGCAACTAACTAAAGTTGCAAATCTTAAAGCCGAATATAAAACCAAAGAACGTTTTGTATGGGTGGCAGGCTCTACTCACCCGCTTGAACACGAAATGATATTAAACGCCCATCAGCAGCTATTAAAAAAACACCCTAATGCACTTTTAGTTATAGCACCGCGCCACCCTGAGCAATTTGATAAAGTAGCCGATACGCTAACTCAAAGCCCACTTAGCTTTAGTCGTCGCAGCAACAATAACTATCAAAACGAGCAGGTACTATTAGCTGATACACTGGGCGAACTACAGTGTTTATATGGCGCAGCGAATGTAAGTTACATAGGCGGTAGTTTAATTCGCCGAGGTGGGCACAACCCACTTGAAGCTGCTGCTTTTTCGGTTGGTGTTATTACAGGCCCACACACGTATAATTTTGATCATATCTACCCTGAGCTAATTAAACTTAAAGGGGCTGTCGTTGTTGAAAATACCGATGAGCTTGCTAAACAATTAATTAATTTAAGCCAAAACACCAAAGCGTGCCAAAGCTTGGGTATTAAAGCGCAGCAATGTGTAGTAAAAAACCAAGGCGCCATTGAAAAAACATTAACCATTATAAATCAGTATTTAGAGCCAAAAGCATGACTCATCAAGCAATCGCCCAAACCCGCGAGTGGGTATCATCCGTTATTGTAAAATATAATTTTTGCCCATTTGCCCGTAAAGAAGTAGAAAATAACTGTATTCATTATGTGCTTAGCCCTGCAACAAAAATTGATGACGCTGTAATGGACATGCTAGAGCAGTGTGTGCAGCTTGATCAAAACCCAGAGCGCGAAACCACATTAATACTGTTTGATAACGGCTTTAGCGATTTTGAAGACTTTTTAGATTTAGTCGATTTAGCCAATGCCTTACTGGCAGCGCAAGGGTTTGAAGGTAAATACCAAATTGCTAATTTTCATCCCGATTACGTGTTTGCCGACAGCGACGAAGATGATGCCGCAAATTACACTAACCGAGCCCCCTACCCTACACTGCATTTAATTCGCGAACTGAGTATGAGCGAAGCGCTTGATAACTATAACGAGCCTGAATCTATACCAGAGCACAATATAAAGCTTGCAAGGCGCAAAGGGTTCGACTTTTGGCAGCAACTTTTAGCAAATATAAAAAAACCGAGCGCCTAAACGCTCGGTTTTTAAGTAATATGTTTAGCTGCTTGTATTACTTTTTAACCCAGTTACCATTCACTTCGATATAGTGGCCACTTTTGGTCTTTTCGATTGTTTTAGCTGCTGCGAGTGCCTCTACTTGTGCCAGCGATAAATCGTTCTTTTTAGCCAGCTTTAAATACTGTGCTTTACGTTTAGCATTAATTTCCTCAACCACGGCTTTTGCCTCGCTGTTTTGTACAACAAGCCCTAAGTAACCTGAGCTATCTTCACCCACTAAGCCTTGGTTTTTAGCATCATCTAAACTAATAGCCCACGCCGAAAACGACAAACATACCGCACTTACTAGAGTAGCAATACTTAATTTATTTTTTATAGTCATCATTTAGCTCCTAAAATAATTCACTGTCGTCACTGAATAAGTTATCGAGTTCTTTATCAACTTTTACTCTAATTTCGTGATCTACTTTTACATTTAGATTGATCGTTATCGGCTCTTTCGCTGCCACCTCTACTCTGTGGGTACATGCGCTTAAAGCGCTAATAGCAGCAAGTGCAATAACGGCCTTAATGCTCAACAAATTTTTCATCATAGTTTCCTTTTTTAGAGTATTGCTGCTCAACTTTTTGCGTTATTTCGTCGCTCAGTCTAAGCGCTCTTAGCAACGTAAACACGTTTTCTTCGTGATTGTAATTAAAGTTAACTTGTTGCTGCTCTGGCTCATTAAAGCCTTGTAAGTTAACACCTAAGTTTAACCAGCCATCACTTTTAAGCGCTACTGTACTATTAAGTTTTTGTATATCAAGGTTTTTGAGCAACCCAAGCACAGGTTGTAACTCTTGTTGCTGGCGCATAACAGCGTCAAACGCTTCGTTATTACTAATAATAAGCTTCCCTTGGCCTTGATTGGTTAGGCTGCCACTTTTTACCTCAACCCCTGTGTCATCAAAATAAAACGGCAACGACCCTTTTAGCCTACCTGTTAGGGTAATACCCGACTTATCGTCAAGCGTTATTAATTTACTGGCATCAACATTTTCAAACGTAACATTAGCTGTTTGCTGCTGCTTTAAAAGCGTGTATTTATCTAAAGAAAATTTACCACCAAAAATATCGCCTTCAACATCAAAGGCCTGCGCGCTATTATTAACCACTTTAATATTACCCGTGATACTTTTAACTACAGCGCCTGCACGTAATTCATTAACATTAAAGGTAGTAGGGGCAACATTAAGCTGCCCTGAATCGTACTGCCCACCTAGCTGCATACTAAATTGATTAGCTAAGTAGTCGTTATACAGTGCACTGGTATCAGTCATCGTTAAAGTAAAATTTGCTTTTTGTAAATTTACATCACCACTTATACGCCCACCCAATTTTCCTTGGGTTAGCTGAGCTAACGGTTCAAATTGGCTAACGATTGAATTTAACGAAAGCACACTTTGCTGCGGTATAATCACTTCAAACGGATGCGCTACCTTTGAAACATGGTGATTGGCCACCAGCTCAACACCATTTACAAATACATGATGAGACGCTTTAAGCGCGCGACTTTGCAGCCCAGTTGACGTTACGTTTATAGTATTTAAATCGACATTTGGACTAGTGAGTGTATTTATTTGGGTGTTTGCATTTAAGTGAGCAAATAACTCTCCCACACCTAAGCTTGCCCTTGCACTAAGGGTGTTATTAATACCAGTGAGTTTATATTCGTTGTATTGCACGCTTTTAAGCTTACTTTTAAGCGTTACTTTTGCATCGAGCTTTTCATTCATACTTGCTTCAAGGTTACCTGTGTAGCCGTTAAGAGCGCTGCCATAAGCAGCTGCGCTATCAACGCTTAACTCAATACGTGCGCTACCTTCTGGCTTAAAGTCAATAAGTTGAGTGACTGTAAAGTCCCCTTTAGCTTTAATATTGTTAGCCTCAGCCGGCAAAAATTCAGGCAAAGAGTTAAGCGCAATATCGTAATTACCGCTTAGTTGAGCGTTTTTAAGCTGCGTACTTAGCGTTATAGCGTCTATTTCATCTGTATGTAGCTGTGCCTTTAGCTGTGTGCGTGCGCTTTGTAACGGTGCAGCAGTATTTATAAACGTATCTGTAAACCTTATATCTATATTTTGCTTGGCTTGCTCTGCGCTTTTGAGCGTTATTAACGGTAAGGTGAGGTTGTTATGTGCAAAATTAATTGGTTTAACTAAAGCCCATTGCCAATTAAGTGGAAGCTGCTTTACAGCAAATGACTTGTAGGCACTTTCAGGAATAAGAGATTGGCAGTTATTACTAAGTTTTACATTGTTTTTAAGCTTGCTTGGGTCAAGCTCAAGGTTTTGGCTATTTAAATTATAGGTAGCACTTAGCACACCTTTGGAGCTGTTTGATATATCACAGCTTTGTATTTTATAGTCATACTGGGCTTGTAAATCACCACTAAGGCTTGCCTCTACTCCGTTAAAGCTAAATGCCTGCGCTGCATTAAAGCTAAGTCCACTTAATAACTCATTATCTGTTTTAAGTAGTTGCTTCAATAATCCATCATTAACTTTAAGCTGCCCTTGTACCTTATTATTGTAAAGCGTTGCGCTTGCGTTTAAATCACCATTGACTACAAACTGGTTAAGCGTGGGCTCGGTGATATTTAGCATTAGCGGGCGCTTTAAAAGCGCACTGTGTATAGTTAAATGCTCAACTGTAATTGTTGGCCTTTTTTCAGGAAGCGCTAAATCTAAAATTGTGGCAGCAGTGCTTGTTTTACTACTTTGAGGAAATGGATTTACATTAAGTACTGCGTGTTTAACTTTAACATGCTTAGTATTAGCAGTAATACCTGTAAGAGCAAGCTCTTGATTTTGGTAACTTAAACAGGCTTTTTGTACGTGCACATTTAACTTACTCGTAAGCGAAAAATCTAAGCAACTTAAGGTAACACCTGCTTTTTCAAGTTCAGGCGCTACAGCCCATTGTAATAGTGGCAAACGAAATACATAGCCAAGCAAAACTATACTTAGCAACACAGCACCCATAATTAAACCAACGCGCTTTAACATACTGTCCTTATAAGCTTTTATTTATACTTTACAAACTATCGTAATTTTAAATCTACGCAATCAAAAAAGGCTGCACAGTGCAGCCTTTTTTATTTTACAGCTAGATTATGAATCTAACTTGTATATGTCGTTTTTAACCTACATTTTTACGTGCGTTGCGGAAAATACGCATCCATGGGCTATCCTCTTTCCACTCATCTGGGTGCCACGAGTTAGCAACAGCGCGGAATACACGCTCAGGGTGCGGCATCATTACAGTGGCACGGCCATCAGTAGAGGTAATACCGGTAATACCCTCTGGTGAACCATTCGGGTTAGCCGGATATTGCGTTGTCGGGTTACCATAGTTATCTACAAATTTAACCGCAACAGTGCCGCTTTCAAGCGCAGCTTTAGTGGCGGCATCGTTTGCAAACTCTGCATGACCTTCACCATGAGATACGGCAATTGGCATACGCGACCCTTCCATTCCATTAAAGAACACAGACGGGTTTTCTTGTATTTCAACTAAGCTAAAGCGTGCTTCAAAACGCTCTGACTTATTTGTTACAAAACGAGGCCAATGCTCAGTACCCGGAATTAACTCTTTCAATGTTGATAACATTTGACAACCATTACACACACCTAAGCTAAAGGTGTCTTCACGGTGGAAGAAGTTTTGGAACTGATCGCGTGCCATATCGTTAAACAATATAGACTTAGCCCAGCCTTCACCGGCGCCTAATACGTCACCATAAGAGAAACCACCACATGCCACTAAGCCTTTAAATTGCTCAAGGGTTAAACGCCCTTCGAGGATATCGCTCATGTGTACATCAACAGCGGCAAAACCAGCACGGTTAAACGCAGCAGCCATTTCTAAATGCGAGTTAACGCCTTGCTCACGTAAAATAGCCATTTGCGGCTTAGCGCCCGTTGCAATGTACGGTGCGGCTATATCTTCGTTTAAGTCAAAGTTAAGTTTTACGTTTAAGCCTGGATCTTTTGCATCAAACTTGGCATCAAACTCTTGCTTAGCACAATCAGGGTTATCACGACGTGCTTGCATTTGGTACGTTGTTTCGGCCCAAATAGTACGTAATTCAGTACGAGTATGATTAAGTACAGTTTGCTCACCACGGTTAAATACAATGCTATCGTCGCTATTAAGCGAGCCAATCACGTGGCTAATTGCAGCAACACCGTGTTGTTCAAATACAGCATTTACGGCATCTAAATCGCTGTTAGCAACTTGAATTACCGCGCCAAGCTCTTCGTTATAAAGCGCTTCTAGATCTGTCCCGGTTAAACCAGCTAAATCAACAGTCACACCGGTGTGCCCAGCAAATGCCATTTCAGTTACAGTAGTAAATAAACCACCGTCTGAGCGGTCATGATAAGCAAGTAGCTTGCTATCAGCGACAAGTGCTTGCATGGCATTGTAAAAGCCTTTAAGTAGCTCAGGGCTGTCAACATCTGGAGTAACATCACCAAGCTGCTTATAAACCTGTGCAAGGCTTGATGCGCCCAGTCGGTTTTTACCCGCGCCTAAGTCAACTAAAATAAGTGATGTATCGCCTTTATCAGTACGTAACTGCGGAGTCACTGTTTTACGCACGTCGTCAACACGGCCAAAGGCAGTAATAATAAGTGATAACGGAGAAGTAACTGATTGCTCAGCACTATCATCCTCGTTTTTCCATGTCGTTTTCATCGACATAGAATCTTTACCTACAGGTATAGTTAAACCAAGCGCAGGACAAAGCTCTTCGCCTACCGCTTTTACAGCTTCGTAAAGGCCGGCGTCTTCACCAGGGTGACCTGCTGCAGCCATCCAATTAGCCGATAGCTTAATGTTCTCTAGGCTACCAATGTTGGCACAGGCAATATTGGTTAGTGACTCTGCCACGGCTAAACGCGCCGATGCACCGTAATTTAATAGTGCTGCCGGCGTGCGCTCACCCAGTGACATAGCTTCACCGTGGTAAGTGTCGTACGTTGCTGCGGTAACTGCACAGTTAGCCACAGGTACTTGCCAAGGGCCTACCATTTGATCCCGTGCTACTAAACCGGTAACCGAGCGATCGCCAATGGTAATTAAGAATGTTTTTTCTGCAATGGTAGGTAAGCGCAGTAAACGCTGAGCAGCCTCGGCTATATCAATCGACTCTGCATCAATTGCCTTACCGGTAACTTGCTTTGAAGTTACATCGCGATGCATTTTAGGTGCTTTACCTAATAATACATCAAGCGGCAAATCAACAGGGCTGTTATCAAAGTGGCTGTCGGCAACAGTTAAGTGGCGCTCTTCTGTGGCTTCACCTATTACTGCGTACTGCGCACGTTCGCGCTTACAAATGGCTTCAAAGCGATCAAAATCTTCAACAGCAACAGCCAGTACATAACGTTCTTGCGATTCGTTACACCAAATTTCGTGTGGGGCCATGCCCGGCTCATCGTTAGGAATATCACGTAGTTGGAATTTACCACCACGGCCACCATCATCTACAAGCTCAGGAAACGCATTAGATAAACCACCGGCGCCTACATCATGTATAAACGCAATTGGGTTTTCATCCCCTAGTTGCCAACACTTATCGATCACTTCTTGGCAACGGCGTTCCATTTCTGGGTTTTCACGCTGTACAGAAGCAAAATCTAAATCTTCGTTTGATTGGCCCGATGCCATGCTTGATGCTGCACCGCCGCCTAAGCCAATGTTCATTGCAGGGCCACCTAGTGCAATAAGTTTTGCACCGACTGGAATATCCCCTTTTTGAACATGATCAGCACGAATATTACCTAAACCACCGGCAAGCATAATAGGCTTGTGGTAACCACGCACCTCTTCACCATTGTGACTTGTTACTTTTTCTTCGTAGGTACGAAAGTAACCTAATAAGTTAGGACGTCCAAACTCATTATTAAATGCCGCGCCGCCTAAAGGGCCGTCCATCATAATATCAAGCGCATTTACGATACGGTTAGGTTTACCAAAGTCGCTTTCCCACGGTTGTTCGTAACCCGGAATACGTAAGTTAGAAACCGTAAAACCAACTAAACCCGCTTTTGGCTTAGAGCCGCGGCCTGTTGCACCTTCATCGCGAATTTCACCACCTGAGCCTGTAGCCGCACCTGAAAATGGTGCTATAGCTGTTGGGTGGTTATGGGTTTCTACCTTCATTAAAATTTCTATGTCTTCTTGATGATACGCATATTCACCTAGCGCATTCGGGAAGAAACGGCCCGCTTTTGATCCCTTCATTACTGCTGCGTTATCTTTGTACGCCGACAGCACATTTTCAGGATTGTGCTCAAATGTATTTTTGATCATTTTAAACAGCGATTTAGGCTGCTCAATACCATCAATTGTCCAATCAGCATTAAATATTTTATGACGACAATGCTCAGAGTTTGCTTGCGCAAACATAAATAACTCTATGTCGTTAGGGTTACGGCCTAACTTTTTAAAGTTTTCTACTAAGTAGTCTATCTCGTCATCAGCAAGCGCAAAACCTTGTTCAACGTTTGCCGCAGCCAATGCTTCGCGCCCGCCACCTAAAATGTCAACTGATGACATTTCGCGAGGTGAGTCATTGCGGAATAACTGCGCTGCAGAAGCAAGTTCGCTATGCGTTGCCTCAGTCATACGGTCGTGTAATAACGCCGTTACTTGAGCAAGCTGATCTGCACTTAGTTCACCTTCTACGTAATAAGCAATACCACGCTCAACACGGTGAACCTGTTTAAGGCCACAGTTATGCGCTATGTCGGTTGCTTTAGATGCCCATGGTGAAATGGTGCCAGGGCGAGGGGTAACTAAAATAAGTGTGCCAGCTGGGGTATGCTCGGCAATAGTTGGACCGTAAGTAAGTAGTTTTTCAAGCTTAGTTTGCTCATCAACACTCAAAGGCGAGGTTAAATCGGCAAAATGTGCATACTCGGCATATACATTGGTGACTGGAAGTTGCGATAGTTTGCAACGCGCTAAAATTTTATTAACTCTGAACTCTGAAAGTGCTGGTGCACCACGAAGGATCAACATAGATAATTTCATCCGGGGTTAGGGATTGAACGATATTTTAGGCGGGCATTATAGTCTATGTAGCACCGAGTTTTAACTCCAAATTGCGCTTTTCAGAAAATTAACTTTTTATTTATATAAACAGCAGCAAAATTACCAATAAAAGCTAAACGCTAAGTGACGCCATAGTGAAGTTTTGGTATAACGGGGTATGAGCTTTATGGGGCGGTTAATGTTGAAAGAAAAGCTAATAATTATCATCACTTTAGTTATGTTGTTGTGTGCGTGTAATATGCAGGAGCAACAAACTCAACTTGCCCAAATTAAAGCACAAAACAAAATACGTGTAGGTACCCTTGCCAGTGCCAGCAATTACTACCAAGCCGTGCAAGGCGAGCAAGGTTTTGAATACGAGCTATCTCAAGCTTTTGCCGACTACCTAGGTGTTGAACTAGAAATAGTGCCGTTTTTTAATTTATCCGATATGTTTGAGCGCCTTGAAAGTGGTGATTTAGACTTAATAGCCTCAGGACTTACCTACAACAAAGTGCGTGCACAGCAATACCGCTATGGCCCCACTTACAGAACAATTAGCCAAAAGTTGGTTTATAAACAAGGTCGAGTTCGCCCACGTGAATTTGACGACCTTGATGGAAACTTTACCGTTATAGCCAAAAGTAGCCACTCTTTAACCTTACAAAAAATAAAAAAGAGTAACCCAGATTTAACCTGGCAAGAAACTGAAGAGCTCGATGAAGAGGAGCTTTTACAAGCCGTTATCGATGGCGAAATAGATTACACCCTCGCCGACTCACACACGCTTTCGCTGTTTAGACGTTACCACCCAAATTTAAGCATTGGCTTTTCAGTTACCCGAAATGACCCCATAGCTTGGATCCTTAATAAATCAAAAGATGATTCGCTTTATGCACTGCTAGTGCCCTTTTTCGGTGACGTAAAACAAAGTAACCAGCTGTATGTGCTCGAAGAAAAGTACTTTGGGCACGTACGCCAGTTTAACTACGTTAATACGCTTGCATACATTGAAGCTATAAAAGAAACGCTACCCACTTACAGGCCTTGGTTTGAGCAATATGCAGGTAGCCTTGACTGGCGCTTACTTGCTGCGCTTAGCTACCAAGAATCTATGTGGAACCCTCGCGCTAAATCGCCTACAGGTGTGAGAGGCATTATGATGCTGACACGCAGTACCGCTAAACAGGTGGGCGTAACAAATAGGTTAGAGCCAGAGCAAAACATCCGTGGCGGAGCTAAATACTTAGCTAAGCTCGTTAAACGCATCCCCGATAGAATCCCGCAGCCCGATAGAACTTGGCTTGCACTGGCAGCCTATAATGTAGGTTGGGGGCACGTTAACGACGCGCGCATTATTACCGAACAACAAGGGGCGAGCCCTGATAAATGGGCCGATGTTAAAAAGCGCTTACCACTTTTAATCAAAAAACGTTATTACCGTAAAACCCGTTACGGCTATGCACGTGGCGATGTTGCGGTAAAATATGTTGATAACATTCGCAGGTATTACGATGCACTTGTATGGCTTGATGAAAATAATGCCCTAGCGCCAGAGCCAGAACCTGAATCAGAACCTGAAGCACCTAAAGTTGAAAAAGCAGCTCAACCAAGCAAAAAGCCTGTAAACAACGATAAAACCGAACCTACCCCTTCACTTTCACCTGAAGAAAAAAGTAAGCAAGGTGAAAATAACACGCAGCAGTCTCAGTAAAGCGTTTATATTTACGTTTTAAATGGGCTGCTCAGGCCTGTGAAACATTAAAATGTGGGCATTAAATGCTTATTTTGTCATCTTAGCAGGCGCTAATTTCCCCTTCAGGCCTAACCACTCTAGTAACTAAATTAAAAATCTGTTTACTTGTCATGAAATGATCACTAATGTGTGTTTATAGTATATTTACCTGATTTTTAATATATATCTTGTGCCTTTCTCACTCTCACGCATTAGGAGAACACATGCTAAAACGTAGACGCACGCAAAAACTAAAACGCAATATTATTCATTCAACAGCCACCAGACGTCGTATTATGCTACGTAACTTACATAAAAAAATTATTTGGCGTCGTCGTATGTTTGCTATGCAGCAAATGATAGAAGTAGATTCAAATAAGGTTAACTAGTCACTAATTTGGCGAGCTGCTTTTTTAGCCGCTTTAATTTGTTCTCGGCGTTGTTTAAAAAACGCCGAAATAGTACTACCACAGGTTTGACCAAGCACCCCACCTAATACCTCTACCTGATGGTTCAGCCTCGGCTCTTGCAATAAGTTCATAATAGACCCAGCCGAGCCTGTTTTAGCATCTGGCGCACCGTAGACGAGGCGCTTTATTCTGCTATGCACTAACAGCCCGGCACACATAGAGCATGGCTCTAACGTAACGTACAAAGTGCAATCAATTAAACGGTAATTATTTAAAGCTCTCCCTCCTTCACGCACTGCAATCATTTCGGCGTGCGCAGAGGGGTCGTTATCAGTAATTGAACGATTATAACCCGCTGCAATAAGCGTGTTATCTTTCACAAGGACAGCTCCTACCGGAATTTCGCCCAATTGCTGCGCCTTATTGGCATAAACTAATGCCTGCTCCATCCAATACTCATCGCTTTTAAGATCGTTCATAGTGCTTACTTTAAATAAATTTTCTTTCGGTATTATATCAACTTGCCTGTTTAAAATGCGTAATTGATTAAATTATTGCAAAAATAAAACAAAATAATGTGGTTTATCGTGGCTCATAGAGTGTGATTTACGCTATAATCTCACGCTTTTTTTATTTAGCTCACAACACAGGTAGCAAATGAAATTTCCTGGACGCCGCAGACATAAACATTATTTTCCAGTGGAGGCTAAAGATCCACTTACTAATCAGCTAAACGCAACTGAGCGATTACAACGTAGCTACATTACGGGTATCGATCAGATCGTTGTTGATATTGAAGCCAAAGTCGATCAGGCTTTTTTAGACGAGTTTCAACTTCGCCGAGGAATGTCGCAAGTTATTGATAGCGATATTACTAACGCACTTTACGACCGTTTAAAACTAAACGACATGGTTGATTACGAATTTGCCGGTGGCACCATTGGTAACACAATGCATAACTACTCTGTACTAGCAGATGACCGTTCAGTATTGCTCGGTGTTATGAGTGAAAACATAAAAATTGGCAGCTATGCCTATCGCTTTTTATGTAACACATCAAGCCGCGTTGATTTAGACTATTTACAACCAGTAGATGGCCCTATTGGCCGTTGTTTTACCTTAATTGATGAAACAGGCGAGCGTACATTCGCAATTAGCGCCGGTTTAATGAATCACTTAAAGCCTGAGTCTATCGATAAACACTTAATTGAGCAGTCATCAGCACTTGTGATCAGCGCCTACCTAATGCGTACACAGGGTGATGAAACAATGACTGAAGCGACCATGCAAGCAGTTAAATACGCTAACGATGCAGGTGTACCGGTAGTTTTAACACTCGGCACTAAGTTTTTAATTGAGCAAGATCCAACCTGGTGGGCTAACTTTGTAAACGAGCATGTCGATATACTTGCCATGAACGAAGAAGAAGGGCTAGCAATTACTGGCTTTGAAGACCCGTTATTAGCCGCAGACAAAGCACTTGACTGGGTAGACTTAGTTATTTGTACCGCTGGCGAAAAAGGCTTATTTATGGCAGGTTACGTTGATGAAAGCTTTAAACGTGCAACCGAGTACCCACTATTACCAGGTGCCATTGCCGATTTTAATCGCTATGAATTTTCTCGTGCAATGAAAAAATCCGATTGCGAAAACCCGATAAAAGCGTATAGCCATACGGCGCCATTCATGGGGGGGCCTGATTCAATCAAAAACACCAATGGTGCTGGCGATTGTGCGTTGGCTGCCGTGTTACACGATTTATCAGCAAACGTTTATCATAAGTTAAATGTCGCTAACTCAGCAAAACACGAACAAAAGGCCATTACCTACTCTTCTCTTGCACAAATTAGTAAGTACGCTAACCGCGCAAGTTACGAGGTATTAGTGCAGCACTCTCCACGTTTATCACGTGGGTTACCAGAGCGCGAAGACTGCCTTGAGCAAGTGTACTGGGACCAATAAATAGGGAGCTTTACGTGCTCCCTATTGCGGTATTTTAGAAAATCGAAATATCGAGCTTTTTAGATAGCAGCTCTAATGCTGCTATCCCCGCCACCGAGTTACCAAATTCATTAAGCCCTGGTGAATATACTGCCACTGTAAACTTACCCGGTAATACCGCTAATATAGTGCCTGACACACCCGACTTACCCGGCATACCCACTCTGTAGCCAAAGTCACCTGCCGCATCATATAAGCCGCTGGTGAATAAAATCGAATTTAATTGTTTATTCTGGCGACTACTCAAAACGCGCTTACCCGAGCTGTAATCAACCCCTTTATTCGCTAAAAAGTTATACGCTCTAGCTAACTCAATACAGTTAAGCTCAATCGCACAAAAATTGAAGTAAGACCAAAGTACGTCATCGACGTCATTCTCAAAATTACCAAACGACTTCATTAAATGCGCCATTGCCGCATTTCTATGCCTAAACTCGTACTCAGAATTGGCCACTTTTTTATCAATCACTATTGCACTATTACCTGCAAGTAACCTAAACGTTTCAAGCATTGAGTGGCGAGGTGCGGATAATCGACTGTACAAAGCATCACACGTCACAATCGCGCCAGCATTAATGAAAGGATTACGTGGCACGCCTTTTTCGAACTCTAACTGCGTAAGAGAATTAAACGCGGTACCAGAGGGCTCTTTACCTACCCGATGCCATAGTTCGTCGCCATAGCGCTGTAGCGCCATTGTAAGCGTCATTACTTTAGAAACTGACTGAATAGTAAAACGTTTTGAGCAATCACCCGCACAAATGGTTTCGCCATCAGTGGTATAAATAGCAATAGAAAACTGCTCGCTAGAAATCTCAGCAAGTGCAGGTATATAATCCGCAACTTTACCTTGTGATAACAAAGGGCGCACTTCATGTGCTATTTCATCTAGTACAGTTTGGTAGTCAGCAGTGGGCAATTGACACCTCTATTTTGGCATTTATAAAAATTTGATTTTAACACGCACAACTTCTGCACGCCTAGCTATGTTACATGAATAAAATAGCAGATAAGCATGAACTTAATGTTTATTTTCAAAGTGATATTTTCTATATCAAAGCAATACTAATCCGCAATAAGCCTTAATCATTTTGCGGGGCTATAAAAACTGATTACACTGAGCACGATGTGCGCCTTGACTTTGCCTATAATGGCTTAGCTTTCTATAAGGATATGAATGTTATGGCTCAAAGGATTTACAAGGGCGGGCATTACAAAGACTGAGTTAGCATGAGATCTTGGCTTTTTATTAAACTCCAGATAGCAAAAGACCCGTTACATCGCTGTAACGGGTTTCTTTAATTTGAATCCTGGTAATGTCGTAGTACCCACAGCGGTGGAGAGTCAAATAGCAAATGGAATATTATCATTGCGTCGGGAGTCGCTACGCTCGCCCGACCTACATTCTAGAAGTAGATTAGTGTGTATTAATTGTACGTATTTAACTTTTCTTCAGACGTAAAAAAGCCCGGCTCTTTCGAGCCGGGCTTTCTTGTATTTGAATCCTGGCAATGTCCTACTTTCACATAGCAAATGCTACACTATCATCGGCGCTGTTTCGTTTCACTACTGAGTTCGGCATGGGGTCAGGTGGGTCCAAAACGCTATGGTTACCAAGAAAATTCTGTTCAATTTTCTTATTTTATTTATTAAGCTTTAAGTCCTTCGACTGAATTTGGAGCCTGGCAATGTCCTACTTTCACATAGCAAATGCTACACTATCATCGGCGCTGTTTCGTTTCACTACTGAGTTCGGCATGGGGTCAGGTGGGTCCAAAACGCTATGGTTACCAAG